>NZ_JAMYPW010000014.1:0-116148 GCF_040320565.1 Mesorhizobium sp. M0664 | reverse complement strand
AACTTCGCTCGTAAGGGCGACCTTAAGAGCGCAGCCTCGCTACCGTGCCGTCCTCTCGCAAGGCGGCCTTCGCCGGAGGGTATCGATCCGCCCATCGTCGAGGAACCGGGTGAAGGAACTGAAGTGGGGAAGCACATTTGCCGTTCGCGCAGCGTTTTCGCTCGCGATGCCATCTGCATCACCGGTTATATGACAACGTCGGTCTCGCGCTGCACGTAGAACTCCACCATCATGAAGGCATGGCGCTATCTAGATCGACATAGGCGTGCTTCACGACAAAGACGTGTTCCGACACCCATTTCATGGCCTTGGGTCACTGGCTCGAATGAGGGTAAGGATCCATTCCATCGCTTCTCGCATTGCGATCGGGACCGCAAGGGCTGGCATCCCAGGCGCATGCACGCCAAGGGCACCTTGCACCTGGCTCAACGCGTTCCGATTGCGTCAACTGTCCGATTGGACAGGTGACGCATTTCAGGCGCGCTGCAACTATCCCTGACAATGACTGGGAGGTGCGCATGATTGCCGCTCATGTCGTCTACGCAGCGCAAGGACAGTAACGCTATAGTCGATGCTCACCGGACTCCTGGCTGATTTTTTTCCACACAAAGCTGGAACCGATGGGGTAACCACTTCGCCCGGAGAAGATAAATGGCCTTTAGTTGGCGTCCGACAAACGCTCAGCTCCAGACACGCTATGATGACATTTGGTTCATCGGAACGGACACCGGCCGGGGCGTGAACAGTGCTGGTCAAATCGTGCATACAGAAGACGCCGGTGCGACCTGGACGATTCAACACACCGTCGACGCCGATACCTGGCTGCGCTGCATGAGCTTCACGAGTCCGATCGACGGCTGGGTCGGTTCAATCACGCGACGGCAACGCCTGTGGAAGACTGAGGACGGCAAGACTTGGACCGACATCACCGCTCGGCTGCCACCGCTACCAAGCGCGATATGCGGAATATCCTCCCCGTCCAAGGGCGTGGTCTTTGCCTCGGGCACGCAATATCCAAGCCGTGAAGCAGCTATCATGCATACGACCGATGGCGGCCAGACGTGGAATTCGATCTCCATGGCAGCGCACGCCAACTTGCTGATCGATACCTATTTTGTCGACGATCTACATGGCTGGGTCGTCGGCGGCAACGGGGGGACCACTTACGACAAACTGAAGCCAGTGGTCATGTTCACCTCCGACGGCGGTAAGACCTGGGAAAACAAACTCCAGAATTCCGGGATCGACTTCCCAGCGGGCGAGTGGGGCTGGAAGATCCAGTTCCTCAATCCACAAGTCGGATTCGTGTCACTCGAAAACGATACCGCCGCGGCCATCTTGAAGACAACCGACGGTGGTGAAACATGGAAGCGCATCCCGATCAACGATCCGCAGCGGAATGTTGAACTGGAGGGCATCGGATTTCTAAACGACCAGATTGGTGGGTCGGCGGCTGGGGTCACGGGTTCACTTCGGGTAGCCCTGACGGGACGACGAGCGGAACGACTGACGGCGGCGCAACGTGGTTCGACGCCAACGGCGTGGGTCGATTTATCAACCGCTTTCGTTTCACCAAGACTGAGCCGGTCGTCGCGTACGCGTCCGGAGGGACTATTTATCGATGTATGATAGAGACAGATGAAGCAGCGTTGGCTGCAGCGCCGGTGGTCGTGGAACCGCCGATACCACAGGCTTGGGGCAACCTCGATATTGCTGCCCAAATCCCTGAAGGTGCCAAGCAACTCACGGTCACTGTCTTCGATCCGCGGCAGACGTTGGTGAAGGTTGTGGCCAACGAGCGGTCACCGAAGCCAGGCTCGCGAACGATCTCTTGGAATTTCAAGACTGACGATGGCGTGGATGCAGGTACAGGTCATTTCATGTATCGCATTTTCATTGATGGCCAAGTGACAACCGGTATGGCGGTCCGAGCGGCACGAGCGACCCCCGACAACCTCGGTATACAGGTTCGGGATCTGATTACGCGTTTGGCCTCTCGCGCCAAACGCGCGCATGAGGACCTTGTGCTCCCTAATGAAAGGGGCGAACCCGTCAAGCTAAAGTCGCTGTTTGACTCTCCATTGGATCTGATGGCGTCGCTTGTTCGGGGGGGCTGGATCATCCCTGGCGAGCCGGATCGGAGCATGTTCTTGGTCGCAATCATTGGAACCGGCCCCATGCAAGGCGTGATCGGCCAGTCGGACATTCAACTGCTGTCGGATTGGATTGCGGCTGGAGCGCACGTTCCGCCGGCGACAAGCTAACATTTTGCCACATACGCGGCGGCATTCGTTGCGCGAGGTAACGGCAGTCGCGAACAGCACGGCGTCTTGGGAGACAGACAGTGAGCGCGAGCGCCGGCCCTGTCAGCGCCTACGTCCAATCGGTCTTGAGGATCCAGCTGCGCCTCAGCTCAAGTCAGAATAATGGATTCAACGACTTATAGACGTGGCTTACGCTGATCTGGTTACTCCTGTGGCAAGGAAAGCAGTTCGCCCCTCCATCAGTAGCACTAGTTCCCTGCTGGTAAGTTTCCATCGTACTGTTGGACAACATGCTTGTCCCTACTTGGTTCGAAGCGTTCGGCGGTTGGCCGAGTATTGTCCAGGTCGCTCCGATCAGCAGGTAGTTGGCGCGAACATCACCCGCAGCCAGTTGACTGCGCACGCTGTTGTTGATGGCGATGATTTCAGTGTTTGAGGCAGTATCGGACCCATCGATCGGGTTCGGAGAAACGCCAGACATCGCACCCCAAGTCTTCCAGCGGATGGTGTTGCTCGGTGCAATGCCCGAAGGGTCGCCCCCTGGAACGATATCTTCTGTATCAAATCGCGCCTTCAGAGCGTTGAAAACGCCGGCTGGATTGTCGGCACTGAACAGCCACGTTCCTGAGCTTGGCTGAACTCCGGTCTTTGTATTGTCGGTCGCGTCGAGGTACGTGTAGGCCCCGGTTGGCACGTTGTCGACATGCTCAAAGGTCGCCCAGATCATCTCGGGATGGCCCTTTGTGCTACCCACAACATGCATACCGACCATGGCAAGCCGCACGGTCTTTTGACCATTCGGTTTCCATTTCTTGGGATCGGACATATCGAAGACCGGCACGGTCGCATCCATGGTGATGTATTTGCTTGCGTCAGCGACTGAACTCGCCTCGACCCATGACGTCTTAAGCTCGATGGCCAACGTCTCCGGTGCAGCAATGATTTTCTGATTTGCTTTGGCGAATGTCAGAATCTTGTCCAGATCGCTCTGCGTCACCGGAAATTGCGTCGGTGCCGGGCTGATTCCGCCGTTGGCTGCCCCCGTTACCATGTAGGCAAAGACGTCGTTGACGGTGATGACATAATAGACCAGCGAATTGTTTTGCGAGATTAGGACCCCGTTGCTAGTGGCCTGACCGACTTCCGTCTGTATCACATCGCCTGCAGCGTCGACCAACAGGTCGTCTCCACCGACGCTCAATTTTCGAGCAATGCCGATCTGCCCTTTGCCCACGGCAGCTCCGTCCGCAGCGGAGGGAAGGTTGGAAAACGCCTCGATTTTCCTACCGTCCGTGCCGAACAAATTGGGCTTGGTCTGTCCACTATCGACCTCCATACGCGCCACCTCGCTCACCTTGCCGCTCAGATCTTGGACCAAAGGCCCTCCTTTTGGTCCAGCAGGTGGTGTAACGACCTCAAACAGTTGACCGGTGTTGGACATAACCACCGGTAGATCGTTAGGACCATTTTGCGGGGTCCGGATGCTGGCAATGCTCAATGGCGTGGAGGAATGCGGAATAAAACTTCGGCGGTTGCTCCCACTATCGGGAGGGGAAACATCGAAGAATGCGGGGGATTCGAAGACCTTTCCGGTACCGCCGAAGCGGGATGTGGTCGTCGAAGAGAGCCACAGAAACATCTGCTCAGACCATCGATAAAAGCTGCAATTTGGCACGTCCGGAAAGTTGACGCTGTCAGCGGGCCCAACTGTCCCGTCGAGGCTAACTGAGCCGGAATCGAACCACGACTTGAACATCGCGGGATCGACGACGCAGGTGGGCTTCGCATCCGCCGGCAAAGATTGTGCGTGGACCTCGCCCATCGGCAAGAGAGTGCCCACACACAAGGAAAAAATAGGGGGCAAGAAATGCAAGATTTGTCGCATGAGAGAACTCCTTCAGTGGGGCGGCGCTATGCCAAGATTAGGCGGGCGCACCGTTCGTTATCCAGGTCGCTACGGTTGCGAGTTGTTCTTTGTTCGCCAGCGTTGCCAGCGGATCGGAATCAATGTCGGGCATTTGGCTCTGAACTGAACCGTCAAATGGTGGCTGGCCAGCTAGAGCCAGATACAAATTCGAGGTTTCCGGATGCCCCGGAGTGAGAAGGAGGCCATCCTGCCCCCAATGCGACGTGTCAAAATTGACGAAGCCGTCGCGCGTGTCGGTCGGAGGCTTCCGCCAAAACCGTTGATGCGGCGCGCCGCTGATGTTTGAATCGCTGGGGGGCACGAGAGTGTCGAGTAGGTTCTGAATATCGGCAAAGCTTGTCTGCGCCGCACCGGCCAAAAGTGCCGTTTTGGCCTTTGGCTTCTTCGTTGATTTGGGACCGCCCTTGCCCAACTTGCTCGCAGTCTCACGTGGCTTCTTCGTCATCTTTTGCTTCCTTTACTATGATCGGAGTTCTGGTCGCTCGATCAGCGGATATGCTGCTCTCAAGAAGGCATTGAGATCTCGAAATGCGAGTGATCTCGCCGCGGCACCCGGGAATGCAGTCTATTCAAAGGGAACTGCCGGAATTCTCGCGTGGCATCGATCGGAGTCAACTGTCCGATCGGACAGGTGACGTATTTAGCGAGCCGCTTGCCTAGCGCCCCGAGGGCCGCACGCTTCGGGACATGCTGCGCCGAGGGGGTACGCTCGTGCGATGGGTGGACCGGCTGGGCCGCAACTATCAGGACGTTTGCGACACCATTCGGGGGTTGATGGGCAAGGGTGTGGTGGTCCGGACCGTCATCAACAGCATGACTTTCGACGGGGCCACGAAAGACCCCATGCAGCAAGCCGGAAGGGACGCGCTGATCGCCTTTATGGCGGCAACGGCACAGGCGCAGGCCGAGTCCACGAAGGGAGGCCCAGCGGGCCGGCATAGACGCTGCCCGGGCGCAGGAGGACCGCTACAGGGGCCGCAAGCCCAGCTATGACCGCGACGCGCTATAAGCCGTCGCCGAGATGCTGGCGCAAGGGCAGGGGGCGTCGGCGATTGCCAAGGTGTCGGGCCCCACTCGTCAAACGATCCTCCGCATCAAGTAAGATCCGGGCGCTGCCGAAAGGGCGCTTGCTACTTGGGGAATGTAGGGTGGAAGCACTATATTCTGCGTCGCGGGAGGGGAAAGGGATGTCCAAGCGGCGGCGCATTGGGAGGAGCACCGGCAATCTCTGCAACGCAAAACGGTGCCAACATCTTGGTCCCGAAACGAGACAGGCTAACGCGAGCCATGCAGGATCACAGTTCCGTTAAACACCTTATCTCGGCTTCCACGAACCGGCAGCAGGCCACCCTTCATGCCAAGCGCGTCGTGAATAAGATGGGTTAGTCCACGCCACGACTTCCCTTCCGCATGATTTGATAGCTCAGAGCTGCCCGTTTGACTCATTGGATGCCGCTCTCACCGAAACGCCGTTCTTGCCGGCCAACTTTGCGGCCAGATACTCGCCAAGTAGATTCACTCTGAGGTGACGTCGCGTGCCGGGAGGTGTGACCCAGTGGATGGCGCCGCCCGCTCAGAAATTCTGGGAACTTTATCAGGCTCGCAGTGATCCCTATGCCCGCGTTTCATGATGGACAGCACGGATAAATCAGTAATATCAAAATAGTTGTGGGAGTCTGTGTGCAAAAATCGCACACGAAAGTTCTGCTCCTATTCCTTTTTCGTTCCTGCGACGGAACCGCCGATAGCCCTATTGGGGCGATCTTCTACCGAAGGTGTTAGCCTCTCCAACTCGACTACTCGCCAGGATATCTTTTGTACCAGCGCTTGGTTGGTTTTTCGGGCAGGCCACAATCGCAGGGATGTCCAGCCCAGCGCGGCTGCAGGCCGCTAAGCCCCGTACCACGGCGGCGCTTCCGCACGAAACCAGCAGACAGAACCCTGAAATCCTGCAGGGCTTTGTCATCATTGGTTCGCCCAATTCATGTAGTGCCGAAAAGAAAAAAATAGCTCAACCTCGAAGCCTTCCGTCGCCTCGATTGCGGAGCCCTCGGCTATGTTTCGAGCAGTTGACGACACTGCGCCACGGTTGGCGGGGATGCGAGGTGCGAAAGAAATCTAAAAATGTAAAAGCCGACAGGCAAAATATTTTACCAACGCCCGAACTATGGCTATTGCATTTGCAATAAGAAGGCAATGCTAAATTAATGGCGATAACTATTTGTGAGGGGTACTTAATATAGCACGTAGATACCAAGTTCGGAGCTTCTCCGGTTTGGTGCTGCAATCGTTGCGCGCGTTGTCGGGCTCGGGGGCGAACTGTCCATGAAGAAATCGGCCACTTTGTTGGCGTCTACGATTGGCCTGGCCCTGTTGCTTGGCCTCGGCTCCTGGGCGGCAGGAGGGTTCAGTCAATTGTCCAGGTCGATCTTTCCCGGGATGCCAAACTCGGCATCCCGAAGTATGGAGCCCTGTGAATTGGCCTTCAAATTCGATGTATCCGGAGCGGAAGGTGGCAACGCCTCGTTGGTGGAGTGGCATGTCAAGCTGCCAAGAGCTTTTGTCTGGAATGAACTTGGCGGCAACAACAGTGTTGGTGGAGGCGACGATAGTCAGTTTCATTCTGCTGATATAGCTGCGGTGATCGATCCTAACACTGGAGAGTTCTCGCCCTCTGTATTTTCCAACACCAAAGACAATTCTGCAAATGGCTACTTTATTTATTTGGAGAACGGGCCGGTAGGTAAAAGGCTGTCAAAGACGGAACATTGTGTGCGCAATGACGAAATAGACGGATTCTTTGGCCATGATAAATTGCCTTCTCGTGTATGCAGCAAAGATGCGAGTGTCGAGCGAAGGTGTCTAGTATATGCATTATGATGGCTGGGGTGTTCAGGTTAATGCCTAGTCGTCGTACTTCAATGATTATCAGAAAGCATGTAACGCGGTTACGGGCTTTTTAAAGAAATATACTTCGCGCGCTGACGACGTGCGCGAAGCTGGCGGCTGAACAATTCGGAGGCGGACATGGCAGGCAGTGGCGTTACGCCGAACGGCGAAGCAGCGTTGACCGATCAAGAAATCGACGTCTTGAGCGATCTGTTAGTGGCGCATGATCGTGGGGGGTTCTACATGGCGTACAACGCCATGATCTGCTGATCGATGAAATTCGGCTTGGGGGAGGCGATATCGTCGATGGTTCGCTGCTGGTTAACCTGGCAAGACAGTTCGGCAAAGCAACCGGCACCGGCAAAGCTCTCCGCTCGGCGATAGACACGGCAACGCCGGACCCCCGCCGCTACACTAGCCGGAAACCGGTCAGTTCACCGCAATCGCTCAAAATTAGAGCTATGCTGCCGCTCCTATCTGCATCGGCGGCACCTCAAGCCCTAGTAGGAGCTCCTTTAGTGCGCACGACAAAAAGTCGACGCCCCCAGTTTCACGCGCACCCCAACCTCTACTTCGATTTGTAGTTTATGCCGATCGGCATAAGTTGTCAGTCGCAAATCGCTAAATTAGCATTTCCTCAATTTTGACGATGCTTGGGTTCACAAACTGAGCTATGCTGATTGCACACGAAGACAGCAAGTAGAGACAGCAAGCAGACGTGGTCGTCGAGATGCGATGCGACGGGATGATGACCTTTGTTCAGGGGAGGGGCCTGGAATGTCGACGAGTCCTCAGCCCGTAAGTGGCTTCAGACGTAAGTTCTGTTGGAGCGCTTCCGATGAGAAGAATGAAGTTCTCGCCCACGAATGGCTATCGCTTCGGACTCTCTGGAAGGCCACTCGACCCAGCGTTACAGATCCCGCGGTACAGGCCGCGGTAGACGATCTTTTCCCTCAAGAGACTTGGAAGTCGGGTCCGGAGGAATGGCACAAGCTAAATGCCGCCGAGCAGACGATCGGTTTGGTGCTTATTGAGCCGCAGCTCACAACAGAATTCATGATCCTGATGGAGTTGGCCAGATCGCGAAAACTGGCAAGTCTGGCCCAGCACGAGACAAACGCAACGTTATTCGAGGCAACAGACGAAAGCGACAAGGCGATGGGGCGGAAGCGTGCGGCGTATGTCGCGCTTCTAGATGACCTCCAGAGGTGGTTTATCAATCAACGGTTCATTCGCAGGATTCGTGGCGAGACAGCATCACGTCTTTTCATTTTTGGACTGTGCGTCATGGGCATATCGATATTGCCATTCGTTGTGTATTTTCTCATTTTTTCGTTGCCGTTCTATGGCAGCAGCATCCCGCCGAACGACATCGCAAAAGGACACACCTTGTTCTCTTCCAGCCCGGTTTTCGGTCTCGGTATGGTTTCTGCTTTTGGAATCCTCGGCGCCTATTTCAGCCGGGTTATGAGATTCCAGATGAATATCCAGACATTTGGCTTTGAAGACGTCGTGACCGAATATCAGCCAAGGATGCTCTATGTGCGTCTTTTGTATGGAATGGTCGGGGCATTTGTCCTCTATTTTCTCCTGCGAAGTGGCATCATCGGCGGTACAGCCTTTCCAGATCTGGAAAAAATCTCGGTTGGAGAGCATGTTGTGTGGCACGCGAATCCGACTGGAGTGTCTGCCGCGCATGACGGGACAATGGACCCAAGCGGATTGACGATCCTGAACCCAACAGCCGATCTTGCGAAACTTCTCGTCTGGTCATTCCTGGCCGGCTTCTCGGAACGGCTCGTGCCGGATACCCTCGACAGAACCGAGGCGAGGTCGAAAAACGGCGATCACGAGTAGATCAATGACCTGGTCGCAATGTGCGCCACGACGGTTGGCGAGCCGCAATGATGCAGCTGGTCAACCCGTCAAGGTGCGCCAACGATTGCCGCGCGCATCGGAACTCATATTTGCCTGAACCTGCGATTAAGAACAACCGCATTGGACTGCTGCGGAGCATGCAGGGCTCTGGCCGTCTTTATTGATGGATGGGGCAGATAGATAAGTAATATCAGATAGTTACTTGAGGCCATGTGCGAAAGTCGCGCACGAAGTTCTGCTTCGCAGATATCGCAGGCACAGCTTGCCCGATCGATAGGCATCAGCTTTCAACAGCTCCAGAAATACGAGAACGTGCGTGAGTGCTTCCATGCTCTACGAGATTGCCAGGTCGCTAGGAGTTCCCGTCAGCCGATTCTTCGAAGGTCTCCCGGGCAATCAGACCAGCCCTGACGCTCCGCCTCTTCCAGTCGATGAATACATCGATTTCATTGCCAGCGCCGAAGGCCGGCGTCTGATTGAGGGACTGATGCAACTGCATCCGCGGGTGCGGGGCCGAGTGTCCGCCGTGATCGCAGTCCTAGGGGAGGAATTGCTAGTCGTCGACGCGAATAAGGATAGCTAGCTGTGAGCTTTCGGGAGGTTGTCCATTCGGACCGGACCGGGGAGACTGGAGTTACCAGGCTTCAGCACTCACCGGAGGGTCCGAATGAACATCCACAAGAATGCCCGTCTCGCGCCGCTGCGTCGAGAAGAGATGGCGCTGTCGGTGATAGAATGCGCCTTCTCCAAAGCCCATGCGGCGCGTGTCTACGGCGTGTCGGCCAAGATCGTGGCGCGCTGGGTCGAGCGCTATAAGTCCGAAGGGCGGGCCGGTATGATCGACCGTTCCTAGAAGCTCGGTCGTTTCGAGCGCATCGGTCATCGCATTACCGGCAAGCGCACCGGCAATGCCAGCTCGCGAGGCAGGGAGTTCGTCCATGTCTGCATCGACGACGCCTCCCGCATCGCCTTCTCGCAGATCCTGCCCGACGAGAAAAAACAAAGCGCCATCGCCTTCCTCCTAACCTAGTACAGGTAGTGTGGCATGCAAACGCACAAAAGCCAGAGGGAAATACTAGCACAGCTCTGATTCAACGCCACACGTTGCTTGAGACAATGACGGGTCTGATACGCCGGTCCCGTCCTCAGTCGAGCGTCCGCGAGAGGCGTTCAATATTCGGTAAGCAGCTCCGAATTTTGGCGTTCGTGCGCCATGCCGTTCGGGCGAAGATCCAGACAACGACACGCGCCAAGATGGATCTCGTTTGCATCGTGCTGCAGTCGAATCGGAAAGGTCCTAATGTTCAGAAAGTGGCTCGTAGCCGTATTCTTTGAGACGATGCCGAGCTTTCGCCAATTCTTCCGGCGTAAACAGCTCGTGCCAGCGCTTGTTTTCGATGACGACGGCTTCCACGGTCAAATCGAGGCGCTTTCGAAGATATAACGCTGTGTACCCATCTGACGGTTTGGCGGCGTAATCAGCGTCTTGGCTGTCGAATGGCCTCCATTGTCCGTGACCATTTGCAGAAAGATAATCGCGTTGTACTTCGCTTCGGACTTGGCGCGTCGATAGATGTCGAACATCGCTAACGTAAATTCGGCTTGGAGATCGGCCATTGCAATGCTCCGCCACGACAGCAGTGCCCGACCGCCAGCGGGCCGCGTCTCTGGCCGGCACAGTTCCAAATTTATGTGCTCGACTGGGCCTTATAGACAGTGTCCGTTCGAACCGACGCGACCCCTTTTACAGTGCGAAGCGCCTCGAGTGCGCCGGAATTGACGCTACCGTTGACAAGCATGAAACGCTCGTGGCTTTCCACCTGTTGGAGACCTCGCGATTTTAGAACGTCGACAATCTCATCGAGCCGACTGGACTCAGCCTTGTCGATCCGGATGGTAACATCGACCATCTCTGCCATCATACCTCACCGCTTCCTTTGGCCTGGAGCAGCCCTTTGCCGACATCTCGGGCCAATATGGGTAAGGGTTTTGTAATCTGAATCACGCGCGCCCACAACGCCCATCCGCGGAACTTGGGATCGGACTGAGCGATGAGGGCCGCAACGCCGGCAACATGAGGTGTCGCCATGCTTGTGCCATCCCATCGGGCGTAGTTGTTGCCGGGCAACGATGAGAGTATGTCGACTCCGGGCGCCGCGAGATCCACTTCCTGTCCTGGATTCAGGCCCCCGCATGAGAACGAGGCCGGTAAAAAGGAACGGTCCACCGCACCAACCGCCAGGATTGTCGATGCGTTTGCGGGCGAACCCACAGGTGAAATAAGCTGGGGACGCGAACTTTCATTGCCAGCGGCGGCAACGACCAATGTCCCTGCGTCGAGACATACATGCCCAATTTGCTCATAGTCATCGCTCGCAGGATCGCCAATCTGCGTTGGCGCCCCCAGTGACATCGAGATAATGTGGCAGCCTTGGTCCAGCGCCCAATCCATTCCCGCGATAATCGACCGGTCAGTGCCGAATCCATCGTCGCCGAGCACCTTGCCCGCATATATCTCCGCCTCGTAGGCGATGCCGTATCGTGGGCCGGTTGTTGGCCGCAAAGGACCACATGATGTGCCGATACAGTGCGTGCCGTGACCATGAACATCATCTTCCGAACTGCGACTTGCAAAGAGCTTTTTGGTGACCGCGCGACCGGCGAAATCCTGATGTGTGTCGTCAAACCCGGTGTCTAGTACAGCGATCTTTATCCCGGCGCCCGTCATTCCACTTTCGAGAACTCTGACAGCCTGAACACCCCAAGTGCTGCTTGTCTCGTCGAAAGCTGCTGCTGTCGGCCTGGCGCCTTCCGCCCCTTTTTTGCCTAAGACACGATCAACGAGATCATTGATGCCGTCGCGATAGCCTAGAAGGTAGTCGCGGTCCATCATCGTTGCGAGGCCGCCTTGCGTGACCTGCGTGACGTCATATCGTTTCGCCGCTGGTCCGCCGAGCGCATGGTAAGAGCGTTCCGGTCGGACGGCGCTTACGATTTTTTGTTGGACGGCATTTTCCAACATAGGTTTCAGCCTCTCGCCGTCCCGTCGTATGATCGCTATGCCGAAGCGCTCGAAGTACTGGACGTCAGCGCCGTCAAAATCATTTTGAACTGAAGCAGCGGTTCGGAAGTCTTTCGACGAGGCAACGCGGAATCCGCCTTTTTCGAGTTGCTGAACACCAGAGTGACTTGCCTTAGGTGTAAATCGCATCACCATGCCAAGGCCCGATGTGCCGTCGACTTGGGTACTTGCTCTGCGCTGCGTTGGTTTGGCCATGGTCACCCTCCCTAATTCGATTGTTACGCACCCGGCCATTGCTGTTCACCAGCCAGCCGTTGATCTCGTCAAAGAACCAGATGTCGTCAGTGCGGGAATCCGAAACAGGGGCGTCGCCGGCGACAACCCAGGACCAGTCTGTCACGTTGGTCATCTTCCGAGCTCCGAGTTATTTGCCGGCTGTCACCTGGCGGAGATAGCCGTTGGTCATGATATGACTGAGGTTCATGTTCTTCGCCGGAAGTTTAACGCTGCCCATCTTCTCGCCGGAAGTTGTATGGCAAGCGAAGCAGTTCACGCCCGGGAAGAAGGTGCCAAACATGTGGTTAAGCCTCGGACTTTCGAACATTTCCAAATGTCAACGGGGCCGAAATTGAACGAATCGTGGGAACTAGATAATATTTCAAGGTAGTTCCCCCCAAGGCTCAGCCCAACAGGCTCGGCGTCGAATTCGTTCGACGTTGAGCGGGAAAGGTGAATTAGACATTCGATAACACATATTTTTTTTGCAGTAAACGCTATTGGTATGGGCCCGTGTAGCAACGTTCTTTAGCCGGAGTATTGAATGCGGAGCACCGTTCTCTGAAAATCTCAAATCGTTCAAGTCGCTACAGAAGTAGATGCTTATTATTCAAACAACGATCTTCCGCGCCTGTCACTGGGAGACGTTCCAATGCTCGTCGACGTAGAGGGTCATCAGGGCCCAGGTGGAATGGACGGTGGATACGATCGTCGGGCAGCCCACCCATTACTGTCGGTGATCCAGCCAAGTGCCCTTGCGGTGATCCGCCCACTCGGGCGTGACATTGGAGTCCGCCACGCACTCACGCTTGCGCCCCCGGATCCTATCGAACGGTGACGGAAGCTGGGCATGCTGGCGCCTTTGGACAGCCGCAGGCCCCGTGATCAATCCGGAGTTTGGAGTTAAGAGTCGACCTCTAAAACGTCCTTGCTGCAACAACGCCAGTTTGATAATCTAAATAATCGCGCAAGGAGATTGACTTGCCATGACCATGGTTCCGAACTCGAAATTAGCTATTGTCTCGCTTTTGACGCTGTCTGCCTTTGTGTCGCCCGCAATTGCGGGCAAAAATATAATGATTCACGTGAAGGCGGTTGGCGAAGACCAGTCAGTGTCTATGGTAGACGAAATTTCCAAGCAGGACATTTACAAGGGAGAGCAGTTCACCAAAGAGGAGACGAAATTTCCTAGTGTAGACGTCGATGCTTCGGGGAAGGCTCATGTTAGCTGGAAATCCGTCAGCAAGCCGGACGCGAAGGGGCTTTGCAGATTCGGTCAAGGCGATAAGTCGAATATCGACGATAGTACACTGGTGGAAATAGCTGTTACTTCTGCTCCAGACAATTGCCCCAAATGAGGATCGATCTGTCCCAGCGATCCAACTCGCTTCTCAGGTAGAGGATCGCTTTGCCGATCTTAGGAACGGGTGACCGATCACATGCAACTCCAGCTTCGCCTGCGTTGGCGAGCGGCGACTTCTTAGGAGGGTAGTTTGGGCTGCTCTGGCGACTGGTAGCTAAACAAAGCGGCCATCGCTAGGTGCGACCAACGCTAGGTCGCCTTCGCCTTTCGCTTGGCAGGCGCTTCCATGGCTTGTGGAACGGCCTTCCATCCAAGCCCAATGGCCGTTGCTAGTTTCGACCGTCGCGCAGCGTAGCTTAGCTGCCACCATCGGATAGTCGGTTGGCGGTTCCACTTTCGCCGGTGTTCACCTAGCGTCATCCCTAGCAAGCCGAGAAGCGCTTCATCGACCATCCTCCAAGGATATGCCATGCCCTGGCCAAACATGATGAGTATCCTCCGATAGCCGAACCGCCGACGCTCCGCCGCCTCCATCGTGCAGCACTACTGCCTACCGCAGCATCAGATCTGGATCGGGAACTAGAGCGACCAACAACAGCCTACCTCCAAGCGTTTCCGTGAAGTCGACCCCTGCTCTCCACTTCTTCAGCGACGCTGGGGTGGTTTTGATATCGGCAACGAGTCTGTCGTGCTCTCTAGCGGCCTGACTAACACGAGCCAGAACATCTGCGTAAAAGCTACTGCCCGATCGTGCGATTCGACTGCTGATCGACGGCAAGTCGCCGCGAAATGAAAGGCAGCTTAGCGCTACTTTCCTCTCCTCCAGAGCCGGCTTCGTGACGTTGTTGATCGCCTCGTCCAGCGGGCCCCAGATCGTGGTCCAGCACGTCCTCAACTCGGCGCCAGGTGAGTCCAACGCAAAACGTTCAAGGGCAGCGAATATAGGTTGATCGGAACGTGCGGCGATCGATATTCGCAGAATCGCAGGACCAAGGAGCGTTGATCCAAGCCGCTTCACCATCGGGACTAAGTCGGCTCGGCGATGGTGGAAGACCCAAAGAAGGGCAGCGGCCTGGAGGTCCTCCTCTTGCGCAGCGGCGGCGCCCTCCAGTAGGTTGACGCTCGCCGGGAGATCCGGCATCGCGAAGATTGACTGGAGCTTGTCTGCGGCTCTGAAATTCCCGGCGACCTGGTACGTTAGGAGAGGGACCATCGTCCCGGCGGAAACAGCTGCGAGGGCTTGAATCGTCTTTGCATCGAGCGTCTGCAACGGTACGCTGACAAGCATCGCTGCTCCTTGGCCAATTTCGACTTCGCCCGCCTCCGACGCCTTGATTATCAATGCCTCTCCAAGACAATACTGGGCGAGATAGGCTGTGACGCTCGCTCGTTCGGAAAAATCAAGACCATCCGGTTGTTCGGAAAATTTCCGTATTAGATCGAGGAGTTTCTGGCTGCACTTGAACGCCGGTCGATCAAAGGCCACGGCGGCGTCCAAGCTGTTACCGAGCAGCGAACGAGGATCGGAAAGGTCAGGCGCATCGGCAACCGCCGCTTCGGCCAACAGGTCCTCGACGAGCCGGTCGAATCCTGCAACGATCTCTTTGTCTTCTTCAGAAGGCGACAAGAGCCGCCTCAAATAGGCCTGCGTGCCGACGATACGCTTCCAGTCCACACGGGTCCCCAGCAAAGTCGGAACACACCTTGTTCGCGCGACCAGATCTGCGGCATAAGGATTGAACGCCCACTCCTTTCCAAGGAGCCGCTCAACATATGCTGAAATAGGACTCGTGCACGCAGGCGGAATGCGTGGGAACACCAGTTCTTGGTCGAATCTTCTTGGATCGATCATGTCGCCGGAGGCCAGCAACTTCTCGAACATCGGCGCATCGATGGTTGCGATTCTTTGAAGTGCTCGCGTCGCAACCAGTTTTTCGTCGCTAACGAGATCCGCGATGCTCGCGCCGTCACCCTCCGGTGCCGCGGCGATGATGATGTCCTTAGCATCGTAGGCGGTATTCTTGGAGAGACCGCCTGAGGATTGAAGGATTGACCTCGCAAGAGTCGTCGCTTCTTCATTCCGGCCAAGCTGCATCGCGAAGCGAGCACGGCCAATCTCAGTCAGGTTATCTCCGATCGAATCGGCCGGGTCGTCTCGCTTCAACAACACGAGAGGCTGATTTGGCCCAAGCAAAGATTGGGCCCTGATGTCGCTGTTCCGTATATCGAACTCCCAAATGGGATCTGGGAAACGTAACAGATTCCAATCAGGGTAACCCGCTAGCAATTCCACCCCATCGGCTCTCACACGCGCGAACTTGTGTTGATCGAGCCACGTCCAGATGCCCAGCGTCACCGCAATGATGATGCCGACCACCGTCGAAAGCGTGACGAGAAGTCTGCGGCGAAAGTCTTTGATGGAGAAGCGTGCAAGGTTTAACCGCACGGACTCCAAGCTTATGTCGCTGTTGACGAAGACGAGGGGGTCGTCCCCTGCGGAGATTTCGGCCTTGGGTTCCTGCTCCTTAAGTCCAGAGAGCCTACCCCTGAAGAGTTTTCGCATCTCGTTCACGAGAAACGCGGACAAGTCGCGAAAATAGATCTCGCCGTGCTTTCCAACGGTGGGAAGATGACCCGATAAGGCATCGATGAAGAGGTTTGTGAAAGGGGAACCCTCTCCCGGCAACTCCCAGGAAGATTGGCCGCGTCTCGACGCGCTGAGAAGGATGCGGTATTCGAACAGGTCTCCTAGCGCACTGAAGACCAGGGGCGCCCGTTCCGCTAGGGCGGCGCCGCCGCAGCAATCGACGACAATCAGTATTCCTCTCGCCGCTGTACCTGTCAGCGCCTCAGCCAAGTCTTGCGCTGAGATAGATGTGTCCGGTGTCGGAACGGGCTCCGCGTCTACGGTTGCCAGATAAAACGAGCTATCTGTTTCAAGGCCGTGCCCGGCGAAATATACAAAAAGTGCTGCTTCCGGGCTTGCCCGCCGAGCGGCAGAATTCAGTGCAGCAAGGATGGCGTTCTTCGTCGTCTCGGCTGGTAGGGTAAGCAGCTCTACCTGATGGTCAGGAATCCGGCACGCGGTGCTGTCTACTAGGACGGCAGCTAGACGTTTCGCTCCGATGACGCATTCGGGAAGGTCCTTTAGCTTTCCACCGTTTACGGGCCGTGCGTATTGGCCGACCCCAACGACCACGGCGTGAATTGACTTGGAAAATGCCGATGCGTCGCTCGATTTGAAGTCGAGCGGCATACCTCAGAACCATGAGCCAAAAAAGGTGCGCCAGCCTCGACGCATCGCAGACTCGTTGTTGCCACGTTGTACCGCGTTGTTGTTGCCATTGCCTGGCTGGCGTCCACCCACGGCATCGGATGCGCCGGCCGCACTAAGATAAACCAAGCATCCGTTCAGTGCGGCGATCACAAAATCTGAACCATTTTGTCGAGCGTATGCTGCAAGCCCGACACAGATCACTTCGGCTACGACTAGCCCGAACCACGAGCGCGAGAAGCCAAAGGCCTGCTTCGCAACGTTCGTCACGACCAGTGTTGCGCCGGCCGCGCCAGCCAATGTGGCCAAACTGGCCATCGTGAAGAATTGCTGCGCCAACTCGCCTGCCATGCTACCCCCCTTGAACTCCAGCTCGACATGCGGCGAGTAATCGGCCGCGGAGCCGATGACATCATGGTGAAGAAAGAATCGTCTTGACGCAATATATCCATTTTCTGTGCGCAGCCATTTGGTGCGGCAGTAGCTCCGGCTGTGCCGCCGAAGCGAAGTTTCCGCCAAGCGAGATCTGATCCATTGGAAGCACGCCAATCGACGGCTGCCGTTGCAGCAGCCGCACGACCTGCTGCAACGGCAATTGCCGATGCCTGCGTTTCGTCGATCTCCTCACCACGAACGGCTTCTCCGGCTCGGTCAAAACCCTGAACCTCAACGTCAAGTCGGTGACGTTCGCGCAGAGAAGGCAAAAAAGCGAGGTAGCCGCTCCGAATCCGATGGACTTGGGAGCCGGAGAAAATCGCTGAGCCAAATTTCAAACTGACCCACTACCATGCTGGGCGAATCAGGGCCCCGCATAGAGGAACCGCGGCCCGGCATAGAAACCGTCTGCGAGCTGTTGCTGCAGCAGTTCCTCAATACAATTCTTGAACTCGAACATCACCGACACGGCGTTGCGGTCGATCCAGTCGGGCTGGCCGTTGAACCCGATATGCAGCGCGTTAAGCAGCTTGGTGTAGATCGCGTCACATTCATTGGCGAGTTGTCCGGCGCGCCAGTTCGAACTCATGTCGATCGTCCGCGGATTGTCGGCCATCTGCGTGACGTCGGCGAGGTCGTCGACCACGATGCTCTGCTTGGGGTCGAACGAATAGCCTGTCGATGACGACGGATCGACGACGATCCGCATTCCCATGAACAGTTCCTCGAACCGGTAGTAATGCGCATATTCGGTCGAGCTGTCGGTGGGAGAAGTTGGTGTGCCTTCGCCCTGGGTAACGATTGTGGCGATCGCTTGCAGCGCGCTGTCGACGTCCTTGACGATCGTGGCGCCCGGCACCTGGCGGCCCGGGTCGCCGGTGAAGATGGTGTTGGTCTGTTTGGTGATTTCGTCGCCGATCGCGGTGTAGAACTGGCCGATTGTCTCGAAGCTCGGCGCAATGGCTTCCAGCTTTGGCGTCTTGACCGGAATGTGGATCGGGTTTTCGGGCTCCTCGATCTCCATGAATGTATTCTGGACCGTGGCCTTGGAATAACGCTTGATCCCGACGACTAGCCCGTCCGCGCCGCCGATGCCCATCGGCAATGGGCCTGGGTAGTTCGGGATGAACTTGGGTGCGTTGATGACCGGTGCGCCCCCGATCGCGTTGAGAATGTTGCAGGCAAGCTGCATGTGCAGCATCTCCTCGATGATGATGCTGTGCAGGATTCGCCGTGCCTCGGCCCCGCCTGCGCTGGTCCCGCGCAATGTATAGTAAGCGGTCAGATAAGGCGGCATGGTCGAATGCTCGAGCTCGATTGCGTTTTGCAGCGCGCACCGCAGGCTTGCAAGGTCGGTGATGTTTGTCGGCTTGATCTTCAGCATGACCGTTGCCCTATTTCGTGCTGCGGGCGGCGCCCGATTTGATCCGCTGCATCGCTGCGGTCTTGCTGTCAGGGATGTCCGGCCGGTCGCGCGCGGCGGCGATCCGCGAAGCTGCGCGCTCGGCCATCGACACGGCATCGGGCGGAAGCACGGGTTCAGGCTCCAACGGTATTGATCCGTCGATTACCTGCTGCATCCATCTCTCAAGAATGCCACGCCGCCCCGCCGATAGGTCGCGGGTCACCGGCATATGGTTGGGATGCTCGATCGGAAGACCGAGCGCGGTCAGGATTCGAGGGGCAAACGATCCCACCCAATCCTTGTTTGTCAGGCTTATCACCGGGTGTAGCAGCGGCGTTGGGTTGGGCTCGCCAGGATATCCGGGATCGTAATTGACCACCGGACCATGCGGCCGCGGATAGAGGTTGGCATATTGTTGAAGGATCGGCAGCACGTCGCCATTCCATGTGACCATGTTGGGGACCTTGGTCTCGCTGAATAACAGGACGCTGATGAAAAGGCCGGAATCGAATTCTGTACCCGCGTTCACCGCGCCTGCCACTGCAAGATCGATTTCGTATACCTGGCCATCGAGAAACGTGCCGTCAGGAAACTGGCGCGGCCGGCCCGGATCGCTGCTTGCGATCGTGAGGCTGGTCCAGCCCGCGCCGTCGGTTGGTCCGCTGAGGGCGAGTTGCAGGGCCGTGCTGGGGGTGGACACGGTGAAACTGCCGCCGATATTGGTGCTTGAAATGGTTGGAACGATCGTCTGGTCTGCCAAGGGCTGGCCGAATTTGGTGACCATAATGGGGAGAGTGCGGCTTTCGCCGGGGTTCATCCGGCACACGAACATGTCAGCGCGCGCGTAGATGCCGTCGGACGCTTCCGCTGTCCAGACATTCCAGCCTCCGGAGCCATCCGATTGCACGGCGGCAAGTGGCAACGTCTTCAGCGCCTGCAGTTGCAGAGCGGTCAAGTTGCCGTTGGGAGGAAAGGCCTGGATTCCGGCTGTCCGCTCATAATAGCAGTGTGCGGTGTAGCCAAGCAGCGATCCCAGATCGACGATATCTGCCGCCGCCAGGTGCGAGGCGTCGTTCTTGACGGCCACCAAGTGGATGCTACCCAAATCCGGCACGTTGCCGTTGCCATCGTTCGTCAACGCGTTGCCGAAGTCGGCCAGAATCTGTGTCCCCTCGGGATTCATGCAACAGGTGACGTTGCCCAGGCTTCGGCTGGTCGACGCCAAGTGGCGTCCGGCGACGAAATGTACTGGCTCCCCGGCCAGCGCGGGGCCAATCGTGCCGACGATCCGACCGTAGCCACGTTTCTCGCCGCCCATGTTGTAGCTGTCGAGCATAAAACGCATCGACAATTGCCCCTGGATGGTCGCCCTCTGCAATGCCTGCAACGCAGGAGATGCAGACAAGTCGCCCCAGACGACATCGACCAGTGTCGATTGGTAGAATACGCTGGCCCCGGTGTCGCCTTGCCCCCCGCGGCCCCAAATGTCCATGAATGGCGCGGGCGAGAATTGGCCTGACATCAGGACCGCGCCGCTGGCCGGATCGGCAATCCGAACCACCAGCCCGAAGATCATCGATACCATCTGTTGATCCGGATCGAGGTCGACGATCTTGGCGTCGACGCGGTCGCTGCTGTTCTTCAGCGGCAATCCGACCACGGGATCTGCAGTGTTGGTCGTCGCAAATTTACCGTCCCAGGCCGCTGCGGTAATCGCACAGCCACAAAGCCGCCATGCACCGGTGCCCGAGGGCTGCCACCAGCCGTTACTCGATCCTGGGCCGTAGTCCTGATCGTTCGGCTTGAACGTCGCTGAATTGAAATGCCTGTCGTCGTTGTTGACGGTCGACACGTCAGCGCGAAACTGGCCTGCAAAATGCACTCTGGTCGGGTTGAGATAGGACATCGGTGCTTCCTGAATTCCGGGCGAAGGTGACGCGTTCCCAAGTACGAAGTCGCGCTGTTGCCGAGAGATATACGACGCGGTTTGCTGCTATGGATCAAGGGCGAGCGGTCTTCCGCCGCGGACGGATAGGGAGATCAACGCAAGTTGCAGGGTACTCCGCTGGAGTGCGAGGCGCATGGTGTTGAAGCTACCGGCGCGCGTATGCACGATCTGATATTTGCCGAGCTGCGCTGCCGTAATCCGACATCCAACAAAACGGAAGATTCTACTGCCTTTCGGATTCCAGCCGCCATCGTCACCTCCCGTCGAGCGGTCTTCATTCTGGAACGCCGTACTGATGAAGGAGCAGACGCGATTGTCGATGGTCGCTACGTCAGCTTCAAACCACTAGTAAAAACGATGCGCGGAACGTCGAGATAGCTCACTGGAGAACTCCCTCATTTGGTCGACCGCATCACCCGCGAACAATGGCGCCCATCACCGTATATTAAACTCAATATTTGCACAATCCAAGACGGAACCGTGATCTGCAAAACCTGTACTGCGGCGGAGAAAATAAGAGAAGTCTTGCCAGGCGCCTGGGTGCTGGGCGATGGTTGATGATAGCGCCCTGTATCAGAGGTGATCAATGCCCAGATCATACTTGATCGCTCATAATATTATCGGGAATGTGCTCACTATTGTGCTGGGCTTATCGGCCCAATGCGCCTTTGCGGCTGATCAACTCGACAACATCTATCAGACTTACGGTGTGCACAATCCGCCATCGGACAGTCCATGCGCCAATGCAGACTGTGCCTATACTCGTGCACCGGGCGAGCCGACGGATCCACTTTATCCGGAATATTGGTCGTCGGACTGGAACATGTACCGCGTATTCAACAATGCTTCTCAGTATCCGCCGCCCTATGACGGGGCGCCGCCGCCGGCGCTCAAAGCCGGACAGGACTATGAGATTTCCAAGGGTGCGAGCTACTACGATAGCACCTGGAGCGGCCCGACGGGGCAGGGCGCGATGATGGAACACTACGAGAAGCGGTGTTTGCCGATCTTTCCGATTTCCAATCAGTTCACCTGTTCATTCATCTCTCTGGGCGACGTCGCCTTCTTCGTCACCTACGAGTCAGATCGGCCGAAAGGCATGCCGCCAGTCTGCTTGTTCTCGCCAGTCAACCATGCTCCGCGCAGGGACTTCATCCGCCATCTGCCCTATAGCGCCAGCGACAGCAAGCAGCTCAAAAACGCTATTCAGGGCTACTCGTTTTGGGTGGATGCGGCGACAGGCAAGCCGATCCAGGTCGGCGTTAGTCCTGACCGCACCGCGGATCAGGCGATCATGTTCGGCTATGGCTTCATGAGCAAGGCAATGCCGGATCGCGTCGATAGATCAGCAAAGCCCTTCAGGCATCCTCAGTCATTCTACTTCTCCGGTTATCCAATGCCGCCGGCCAACGCGCCGTTCGTGAGCCAGAACTATACCAACTTGGCGATGGTTAAGCCTGATCCGAAAGCAACCTGGGATCTCGTCAGCAAGCTGGACCCTAACAAGCTGCAGGCCTGCCAACTGTTCAACCCGCCTGCCGACGCGGTCGAACTGACCAAAACCCCTCGCGTGCCTACCTGGGGAGATATTAAGCACCAGGACGAGGTCGGTCGGCTTAATTGAAGATCGCATCGAGTATTAGCGACTTGACGTCGGTCGCCACGAACGTGCCGCCACGCAGCAGATCCGGCCGGTCGCTTATGATCAGCGGCCCATGCTCGCGATTGTCTGTGATGCGGCCATGCGACCCCCGCACCAGCGACGCGTTGAGCGGGATAACGTCCATCAGAGCCCGGAAGCCCAATTTGCGCAATGCCAGGCGTTTGCCGATCGCCAGTTTCGGCATGACGATTGCGGGATCGAGAAAAAGTTCGACTGGATCATAGCCGGGCTTGCGATGAATCTCGACCGTGCGGGCGAAATCGGGCGCGCGGAAGTCGTCCGTCCAGTAATAGTAGCTGAACCACGATCGTGCATCTGCGATGGCCACCAGTTCGCCGGAACGTGCGTGATCGAGGCCGATTACTGACTTGTCGTCCGCGCCATAGACCTGCTCGACGCCCGGCAATTCGGTGAGCAATGCCCGAACCTTCGGCAGAAGCAGCGTGTCGGCCACATACACATGCGCAATCTGATGGTCGGCCACCGCAAAAGCTTTCGACGTCATCGGATCGAGCAATTCGCCGCCATCCTCCTCGCGCACCGATAGCAAGCCAGCCTCGCGCAGCGCGCGGTTAATGTGTATCGGGCGGTCGACGCTGGTGACGCCATATTCAGACAGCACCACGACCGAGCGCCCGGAGGCCTGTGCTGCATCGATCAACTCGCCAGCGACGCCATCAATCTCGGTCAACGACTTCTGAACTGCTGGATGTGTCGTGTTCGGCCCGAAACGCTGCAGATCGTAATCGAGATGCGGAAGGTAAACGAGAGTAAGCGTTGGATCGCTTTCAGTCATCACCAGCTTCGTAGCATCCGCGATCCAACGCGTCGAGGCTATGGAGGTCGCCGGCCCCCAGAACTGAAACAACGGAAACGGACCCAGCCGTTCCTTAAGTTGATCCCGCAAGCTTGCCGGTACAGTGTAGCAATCTGGCAATTTGCGCCCGTCGGCCTTGTAAATCGGCCGCGGAGTAGCACCAATCTCGTGGCTGGAGGCCATGTTGTACCACCAGAACATGTTGGCGCAAGTGAAGGCCGGGTCGCGGCGCTTGCCGGTTTCCCAGACCTTTTCGCCGCCGACCAGCCGGTTGGACTGCCGCCAGAACTGGATTTCCATCTGGTCGCGGAACAACCAACCGTTGCCGACAACACCGTGATGGGCAGGCGTGAGCCCAGTCATGAAAGTGGCTTGTACGCTGCAGGTCACCGCCGGCATTACTGTTTGCAGCGAGGTCGTGGCGCCGCTGCGCGCAAGCGCCGAGAGCCGCGGCATATGAACCCCCAGATTTCGTGACGTAAGCCCGACAACGATCATCGCCAACAGAGGTTTCAATCGCCAGACTCCTGGATCAAGCCATATGCTGTCGTCTTCGCAGTAGGACCGAAGTATTCACGGTCTCTCCCGCGGCGCGAAGACCGCGCTCGGACTTGCCAAACCGGCTGACGAAATGGCACCTTCCAGTTGAAACATGGCGCCTCACGCTAGGCAAGCGCCTTCGGTATGTGTCTATTCGGTGGCCGGTTCGGGAATAGGGATGTCGCGTGAGGAAGAATGTCATGCTCGATCAATCGTCCAGCCGAGTAGATGATGTTCGGTTGCAGTCGTTTAGCGTCGCCTATGACTATCCTGTGGTCTTCACCCAGGGTGCGTTTGGTCAAGACAATCGCTGTCTGGCCGATGTCCTTACCCGTCGTGAAGCTGGCAAACGGCACCGCTTCGCCGTCTTCGTCGATGATAGGGTGATTTCGTCGAATCCGGATCTCACCGGCCAAATTGCTGCCTATGCCAAGGCGCACGCGGGCCATGCCGAGTTGATCGGCGTTCCAGTCGCGGTCGCGGGTGGCGAGGCCAGCAAGAACGATCCGGAAGTTGTTCCGCGTTTGCTCTCGCAATTGTCTGAGCTCGCGATCGACCGGCATTCATATGCCATCGCGATCGGTGGCGGCGCTGTGCTCGATGCCGTCGGCTATGCCGCTTCTATATTTCACCGCGGAGTCCGTCACGTCCGCTTTCCAACCACGGTTTTGGCGCAGTGTGACAGTGGTGTTGGCGTCAAGAACGCCGTCAATTCGCGAGGGCTCAAGAACCTGATCGGCACTTTCTCTCCGCCATGGGCGATCATCAATGATAGCGATTTCCTCGAGACACTACCGCCGCGTGAAAAACGAGCTGGCATGGCGGAAGCGGTCAAAGTGGCGCTGATCCGCGATCACGATTTTTTCCTGTGGCTTGAGGACAACGCCGTTGCCCTGGCGCGATTTTCGCCGCCGCATCTGAATCGACTGATCAAGAGTTCTGCGGAATTGCATATGCGCCAGATCGGTGCTGGCGGTGATCCGTTCGAATCGGGATCGGCGCGTCCACTGGATTTCGGCCACTGGTCGGCGCACAAGCTGGAGCAACTGACCAAGAACGCGATCAGCCACGGCGAAGCCGTCGGCATCGGCGTTGCGCTGGACGCGCGCTACTCGGTAATCTCTGGTTTGCTCGCTAAGCGCGAAGATGAGCGCATACTTCGTCTGCTCAAGCAATTGGGCTTTGTGCTCTGGCACGACGCGCTGAAACAAACGGATTCGCAAGGCCGGCTATCCTTGCTGCAGGGGCTTGCGGATTTTCGCGAACATCTCGGCGGCGAACTCACCATCACGCAGCTGGCGGGCATCGGCCGCGGCATCGAGGTACACGCGATGAACCCGGCACTTATTGGCGATAGCATCGCATGGCTCGCGGAACAGGCATGAGGGGCATATGAAGCTCGACGGACTCCCAGGCGACGTGCACCTGACCTACTGCACCAACATTCATGCGGGGGAAAGCTGGTACGATATCGTCGCCAGCCTTGACCTGCACGTCCCATTGATCAAAGCCGCGGTAGCGCCTGATTGCCCGCTTGGGATTGGCTTGAGGTTGTCCGGCGAAGCGGCGGCGCGAGCACGAGAACCCGATGCGCTCGCCGCTTTCCGCGAGCAGCTGACCCGGCTTGGAGCCTATGTCTTCACCATCAACGCATTTCCGTTTGGTCCGTTTCACGGCGTGCGAGTGAAGGAAGACGTCTTTCTTCCGGACTGGCGCGATGCGGCGCGAGTCAAGTTCACCGCCGACAGCGCCGCGGTCCTGGCTGCCGTATTGCCTGAAGGCGTCGACGGCAGCATTTCCACGGTACCAGGTGCGTTCAAGCCTAACGGATTTATAGACGGTGCTGCGGATTTGATGGCATCTAATCTAATGCTGGCGGTGGCGGACCTCGCAATGATCGAGCTGCGGACCGGCAAGCGCATCGCGCTCGCCCTCGAACCCGAGCCGTGCTGCTTCCTGGAGACGACGCAGGAGAGCATCGCGTTCTTCGAAAACGTTCTGCTCAAGCCCGAAATACTCGGCAGCCTCGCTGCCGAGGCGAATGTGAACCAAGCCGGTGCGGAGGCGCTGCTGCGACGTCATCTGGGCATCTGCTACGACGTTTGTCACGGCGCGGTGGAATATGAAGATCTGGTTGCGGAGCTCGGCAATCTGCGCCGGGCCGGGATCACCGTACCCAAAGTGCAGCTGTCTGCGGCAATCCGCTTACCAGCGATGACGACGGAATTGGTCGATGCTGTGATGCGCTACAACGATGGTGTCTATCTGCACCAGACCATTGTCCGAGGGGCGGGGGGTCTGACCCGCTATACTGATCTGCCGGATGCTCTCGCGGCGTTCCGCGACGGTCGCGCCCAAGGCGAATGGCGCATCCATTGCCATGTCCCGGTATTCCTCGCCGACCTCGGCGAGATCGGATCGACGCGTGCCGATCTTGAATCTGTGTTGGCGATGATGCGTCGCGGCTATGTCTCATCGCATCTGGAAGTCGAAACCTATACTTGGGATGTGCTGCCCCAGCAATGGCGCACTGGCTCCAAGGCAGCCGACATCGCGCGCGAGATTGCGTTCTGCGCCAGGCGTCTGGTCGAATGAGCACTATCGCCCGACCGATACCCGCTCTGTCCACTCTGGTGCGGCTCGGCCGTATCTCTAACCTGCCGACCGTGTGGACCAACGCCGTCGCGGCATTGACGATATCTGGCAGCACGCGGCCGGAACAGCTGGTGCTGCTGCTGCCGGCGATGACCACCTTCTATGTCGGCGGAATGTATCTCAACGATTTCTTCGACCGCACCATAGACGCGCGCGACCGGCCTGGGCGCCCAATCGATGCCGGCGAGATCACGGCTGGCGCAGTATGCATCGTCGGCTTCGGCCTGCTGATGGCAGGCGTGGCGCTGATGATCCCGTTCGGGCCGGCCGCGGCAGCGTGTGGCGTCGTGCTGGCGACAATCATCGTTCTCTACGACGTCTGGCACAAGGGCAACCCGCTGAGCCCGATCATCATGGGTCTGTGTCGTGCGCTGGTCTATGTCGGCATTGGCGTTGCAATGGCCGGAACCCTGTCGACAGCTTTGTCGATTGGCGCACTTGCTCTGGCATTGCATGTGGCAGGCATCACCTATGCCGCGAAGCAGGAAGAGCTCAACCGGATAGGCCATCTCTGGCCTTTGCTGATGCTGGCCGCGCCATTGCTGGCGGCTTTGCCGGCCGCAAACAGTTGGCTAGTGGTTGTTGCTCTCGTGCTGTTGCTCGCGGTCGACGCCTCGGCGATACGTCTTCTGGCCAGCAGACCTGGCCCAAGGGCGGTGCCGCTCGGCGTATCCCGTTTGATCGCAGCGATCTCCCTCGTCGACGCTGTGGCCGTCGCATGGTCGGGCGGAAGTGCTTTGATCGTAGCGCTCTGCGCGCTCGGATACCCGCTGACGCGGGCTTCTCAGAAAATTATCCCGGGGACATGAGGTCGACAGATGCAGCGAGGATTTCTCGAACTCGCCGATCTCTGGATTTCGCGGGCGACGGATGACCGGGGGATTGCCTGGTTTCGCGGTGCCCTCGATGAGATAGGACGTCCTGGAAACGATCGCGCGCTTGGCATTGCTATTGGGCTAGCGCCAAGGCGCCTCGGCAAGGCCAGCCTGGCGCTGGGGGGGGAGGATTTGTCTCGTGCAGCAGCGCTGCGCAAGGGCCTTGATCCCAGCAACTGGACCGTGGATCAACTGGCGCGCATTGCGCTGATGGTTGCGAGCTACCGCGACGACGTCAGTTTTGCTGAAACCCTCAATCGTTTCTGTGTTACCGCCGAAATCAACGAACTGATCGCAGTATATCGGGGTCTTCCGGTTTACCCCGCGGCGAAACTAATCGAACCCCGTGCCCGCGAGGCGGTGCGTTCCGGGATGCAGCCGGTGTTCGAAGCGGTTGCGCACCACAACCCCTATCCCTGCGAAGTGTTTGCGGAAGACGACTGGAACCAGATGGTGGTGAAAGCGATCTTCATCGGCGCATCGCTGTGGCGCATTCAAGGCCTCGACCAGCGCTGCAATCCAAACCTGGCGCGCATGTTAGTGGCGCTGGCGCACGAGCGCCGCGCTGCCAGCCGGCCGATCAGCCCCGAAGTCTGGCGCTGTATTGCGCCTTATTTGAACGCAGAATCGATCGGTGCGATGACCCACGCTTGGGGTGCCGGCGTTGAAAATGATCGCTTTGCCATTGCGCTTGCATTGCAGTCCGCACCGGAAACGGATGCAGGTCTTCCGTTCCGGGACCAGATGCGCGAGATGCAAGACACGCTGGGCACCCTGAACATCGACTGGCCTAACCTTGGCTAGTCTGCGCGGTTATGGCAGGTACCTAAACTTGGGCCCAGCAAATTGCCCCGCATTCGGTCCAGCGGTTAGCTTTTGCTGGAGCAATTCTCCAAGAATCGTCTTGAACTCGAACATCGTGCCAACGGCATCGTTCACTTTGTCCGGCTTTCCGTTGAACCCCTGGTGCAGGGCCCGGAGAAGGTTTGAATAGGAAGCATCGGCCTCAGCCGACAGCTGCTCGGCGCGCACGTCGGCGGCGTGGTAGGTCACGAGTGGTGGATCGTCGACCATCTGGATGACGTCAACGGTGTCATCGATAACCAGCGGCTGGTTCGGATCGAAGCTGACCTTGAGTGCCGACGATGGATCGTCAACGATGCGCATGCCCTTCGAGAGCTGCTGGAAACGATAGTAGTGCGCGATTTGATTCTGCAGGTCGGTGGGTGATTTCGGGGTTCCTTCGCCTTGCTCGACGATCGTTTCGATGGCGAGCAAGGCGGAGTTGACATCGGTCACGATGATGTCTTCGCCGGGATCGAAGAAGAAGCCGCCGACCTGAAGGCTTGGGTCGCCGGTGAACAGTTCGGGATGGGCGACGAGCTTGGCGCGGACTGCCGCATAGAATTGCCCGATCGTTATGGGCGCAGCCGCAGCCATCGCGACCACTGCCGGCTTGGTCGGAATCTCCAGCGGGACTTCCGGCTCCTCGATCTTCATGAATGTGTCTTCGATCAGGCTCTTGGAGTAGCGCTTGAGGTGGACAATGAGGTCACCAGCAACGCCCATTGGCAATTCGTGCGGATAGGTCGGTATAAAATGGGCATCTGCGATGACCGGGTGACCCCCGATCGCGTTCAGGATGTTACAAGCGAGCGTCATGTGAAGCATTTCTTCGATGACCACGTCTCGAATCGCCTCGCGCGCATATTTCACGGATTCAGAGCTGCCAGACAGCGTCGCCATCGCCGTGAGATAGGGTGGAATAGTCGAGTGTTCGAGTTGGATGGCATTCTGCAACGCGTTGCGGACGTCGTCGGTGGTCGCCAGTGGCTGGACCATGATTCGGAGCATGATGGAAAATCCTTCCTCTGATCTGGGCGGCGGTCAGGACCGGTGACGCAGCAGACGGATGTCGACGACCGGCGACTTGGTGGTCGATCGGGTCACCGGTTTCCCGGTCTTGGTCGCTGCCGCCGTGATGGCGATGGGCGGGATGGGTGTTCCCTTGACGCCAAGGCTGCGCAGCCAGGCGATCATGCGCTTGCGCTTCCCCAACGAGAGGTCACGCGTCACCGGCATGTGGCTCGGATGCTCGATCGGCAACTCGAGCGCCCACAAGATGCGAGGCGCGAATTTTATCACGCTGTCGCGGTCGGCGAGATTGACCACGGGGCGTGATGGCGGAAGTCCGTCGAACGGCGCATAGGGATTTGGCCCGTGTGGCCGAGGATACAGATCGCCATACTTCTTGAAGATCTTACGAACGTCGTCCCATCCCGGCGACTCGACTTCAGGAAACGGATCGAAGTTCAATATGCTGATGAAATTTCGCTCCGCGTTGATGACAACGTCAAGATCGGTCTGCGATTCATCGAGCGAGCAAACCACGCCGTAGACCAACCCATCGATAAACTTGCGCGGGTTGCCTGGGTCGACCCCCGTGATTGTCAGTCGGGCACGACCCTCTGCATCGGTCTTCGGATTCACAGCAATGTCAGGAAGCGGCAGATTGTCTTCCGGTGAAAACGGGAATGCTGCGGCCCGCGGTGTTGCGTTTGCGAACGGCGCCCCGAAGCGCGTCGCGATCAGATCGGTGTGTTTGATTTCGCCCGGCGCGACACGAAAGACAAATTGCTCTGCCCGGAGATAGATACCGTCATCGCGCTCGGCACCGAATACGCTCGCGGTCAAGGCACCAGACGGACGCACCGTCATACGCAAAGGGTTCTGCAAGACCGTTGCCAGTTCAGCGTCCGTGAATGGACGGTCCTGGGGGAGCTCAAATATCCCGGCGGTGGCCGAATAGGTCCCAGGAGCCTTGTAACTCAACGTGCCAAGGCTCGCCGCTGCCGCTCCCGTGCCGACCTCCAGGCTGATATCTCCCATGTCGGCGAAGTCGCCCTTTGAGTCGACTTTCAGGAGGTTCCCAACGTCGATGAGAATCTTGCGGCGCGCGGCGTCCACGACGCAGTCGGACTGAGAAAATTCGGGTGGATTCGGCGGGCCGTCCGTTTGCACTTGAAGATGCCGTCCGCCGATGAAGGTATGCGGCTCATTCGCAAAGTGGGGACCGATGGTGCCGACGATGCGGCCGTAGCCGCGCATGGGGCCGCCCGTGCGATAGCCGTCGGTGATAAACCGGATCGAGAGCTGTTCGGCAGCACTCAGCTGCTTCAGCTGCGTGAGGCACGGGGACTTGGCAATATCGCCCCACGTCACATTGGTCAGTACCGATTGAAAATAGGCGCTCCGGCCTGCGTCTCCCCCGCCCGTGGAGCGTTGCGCCCGCAAATCGTAAAAGGCCGCAGGCTCGAATTCACCCTGCATCAGCACGTGCCCGTGCGAATCGATTAGACAGATTGTCAGACCAAACAACATCGAGACGCCTTGCTGATCTGGATCAAGGTCGACGATTTTTGCCGCAGAGCGGTCGCCGGATTCGCGCACCGAGAGGCCTATGGCCATATCGTCGACCGGCGTCGATGCCAATGGGCCGTCGGTGCGGGAACCGCTTGTTACCCGGCAATCGAGAAGCCGCCATGCGCCGGTGCCGTCTGGTTGCCAGTTGCTCCGGTCAGTGCCGCCACTCAGGGGCTTTTGCAGGTCTGGATTGAAGTTGTCATCGTCGAAATGTTGTCGAACATTGTTCACCGTTGAGACATCGGCGCGAAAGCGGCCGGCAAAATGCAGGCGGGTGGCATGCAGATAGCTCATTCAAGGATCTCCGCTTCTGGCTACTTGTAGCGACGCTCGCGCGACGATTTCCGCGCGCGAGGCCACTAGAATTCATAGAGATGCGAGAAACGAAACGCTTGGCGCGAAGAAGTATTCGCCGCCGAGCATTGTCACGAAGTTCGACATCAGGAACGATTTGGCTGCCGGATTGCCGTTGATCGGCCACTGTTGCGCCGCGCCTGCTGTGTTGTTACCAAGCGTCGCATCGGGTCCGACGCCGGTCTTCACGAAGTCGTTGGAGTCAGCACCTTCCTGCTGAATCACGAACTGGATCAGCTTAGACTGATAGCACATGAATAGAAGACCGACGCCTGACTCGGGCGGCGGTAGCATCGAATCCGGCGCTAGGTCGGGCCGCTCGCCAAACGGGATCCCGCGCCGTAGGATCCGCAAGCTTCGCTCGGATTCTTCCGTTTGATCCAGAAAGACAACTGTATCCCCGCGTGGGTTGGTCTTTCGAACGTGGGATTGATAGGGACACAGCGCCGCACTCAAGTCGGATTTGAAATTGAAATCGTTCGCATCTTTCCCAGGCTGAGGCGCAGTCGCTGGCATTACCGGCTTGCCGTTGCGATGACGGCCAACAGCCAGGGCCGCGGCATCATCGGCGCTAACGCCAAGAGCGCCTGCGAGGGCGTCCCGCGCAGTGCGGAACGCCTTGACGTTTTGCCCGAGCTTGCGGAACACCACATAGCTGCCGAACTCGTCCGGCCGGTTCGGCTCCCCGACAAATCCAAGAGAAAGCGGAGCCCCGGGATTCCAATTGGCGCTCCCCCGCTCGGCGATCTCGTCGTCGATGTCCTTCTTGATCATACGTGGCTGGCTAATGCCGTCCTGATGGCCGAAGTGCTCGATTTCGATGTTTCCGCGTCCATCGCCGAAATCAAAGTGTTGAACGTCGCCACGCTCAACAAACGTGTGTTCGCTGGTCGACGCCAATTCCTTTGTCAGCACATCGACGGTCACATCGAGCCGATCACGGTCGTCGTCGCCTACAAGCACCATCGCGTCGATCCGCCCTCGGAAATTTGGCTCCCATCTTCTTGGAGGCGGATCCGCGACGACGTTTTGTTCACCAGCCGGTACCGACTTCATACCGGATCGAAAATAGACGTCGGCTGGCGTGACACTGTCGGCGATTCCGAGCCGGACATAGCCTTGATAGGATAGAAAGAAGGCGACGAAGGGGTGGCCCTTGTCGCGCTTCGCCCTGTATTCCTTGATCTGTTCATCTTGCTTTTTGGCCGACGTGAGGCGGCGGGACAGGTCGCCTGAAATCCAGGCTCGGGCGGCCTGGGCGTTTGCATTGAAGGTGACGAAAATCTGCGCCGTGTGCAGCCGATCGTGACCTTTCAGGATATTGCCCTGGACCCCCTGCATGAACGCCAGAGCATCGGGATGGTTGGTGTCTAGAGAAGAAGTCAGAAGATCTTGTAGCGACACGGTCCACCTCTTTCCGACGAGAGAATTGAATGCCCGCGATAAATCCCGTTATACCGCCGCCGGTGGGAACACATCTGACTCGCGAACTCGTCGCGCAAATTCTGTAATCAGACGCGACGAATCGGCGTTTTCGTAGCGGGCGACTGCCGCGCTGAAGAGATTGGGGTCGTCCGCACGGAAATCTGTGATCTTGATTCGGTCACTGGGCGGTCGGTCGCTGTCTGTTCGCAGCAACCCGTCGGCAATCAGGCCAACATGCCAAGATCTGGCGAACAGTAGAGAATCAGGATTCGCACCATCGATGCAAAGGACCGAATCAAGAAATGGCGACCAGTTAAACCAATCGGCCGGCGAATTCATCGTGTGCCGAGTAGGTCCGCTCGACTGAGGATCGTCGGGTAACAAGTTTCCACCGAATTTCCAAAAACTATCGAAGACGCTTGCAGACGGAGCTGGGCTCCCATAAAAAGATCTAACGATGCGGCTCTGATGCTTGGAAATATAGTCGATCGATTCCCTAATCGGTCCTTGAGCAATGTATTTAGTCCAGCCGTCGCTGCTGCCGTCTCGCAATGCAAAATCGAGCCAAATCGGAACGCTATTTCCGATGAAACCAAAGACGTATTTTTTCGTCTGCTCGGAGGATTTATAAAGGAAGAAATCATCGAATTCTCGCCAGAACCGAATATCTACCGTTGAAGCTGCAAGGAGCGCTTCTCTATTTTCTCGACGATCAGGCAGGCTCTCGGGGCATCCCAAATTGATCCAGCGTTCGATCGTTGCAATATCCTTCTCGGAGGCTGGAGGTCGCCGCGATGGCATGCGGTTGAAGCGGGCACCGGGCGGACGTGGGTCAAGATTGCGTCCGAACGGGGCCAAACCGCGCAATGCCTTGATCAGGTTTGACTCGGCCGAGTCTCCGATAGAAATGATCGGGAGGCCAAAAATGCTCAGGCTTACGAACTCGTCGCGCGACTTTCCTCGCCAGAACGGTCCGTGCATTCCTATATTTTCGTAGTCTACAAGCTTGTCTAGGATTTCTTGTACTTGAACAAAGCTTGCCATGGCGGTTTCCTCGGATTGAGCGCGAATGGTCGGTTGTTGATCAAGTGGTCAGGAAATTCTAAGTTCGCTAGACCCGCGTTGCGGCGTTTCGATGCGCGGCGCCTGGCCGCCACGCAGCACGCTGTTGCCCTGGAACAGGTTGCGCTGGTCGACCAACTCCGGGTTAGTCCAGTCGGTTTCCTGCATCGCCCCCGACAGCCCGTAAACAGCGAGGGCGTTGTCGTAGGTCACCTTACGGATCGCCTCGCTGGCTATGCCGCGTTGTGCCATCAAAGCGGCGGTCTTCGGCACCGCCAAGGGATCTGAGACGCCCCAGTCGCAAGCAGAGTCGACAATGATGCACTCGGGCCCGTAGGCGCGGACGATCTCGGTGAGGCGCTCATTGCCCATCTTGGTGTGAGGATAGATCGAGAAAGCGGCGAAGTAGCCTCGGTCGAGCACATCGCGCACCGTGTCTTCGGTGTTGTGGTCGATCACGCAACGACCCGGATTAAAGCCGTGCTCGGCCAGCACATCCATGGTCCGCAAAGTACCGCGATGTTTATCGCGATGCGGTGTGTGGATCATAATCGGAAGATCGAGTTCGATAGCCAGATCAATCTGGATTCGCAGGCACTTGTCTTCTTGTGCAGTCTGTTCGTCGTAGCCGAGCTCGCCGAGCGCCACCACTCCTTCCTTGACCGCGAAGGCGGGCAAGGCATCGAGAACCGCCTCGGCGAGCGATTCATTGTTGGCTTCCTTCGGGTTGAGCCCGATGCAACAGTAATGGCGGATACCGAACTGCCCGGCACGAAACTTTTCAAAGCCCAAAATGGTCGAGAGATAGTCTAGGTAGCTGCCGAGATTGGTACGCGGCTGGCCAAGCCAGAACGATGGCTCGATGACCGCGACCACGCCGGCGCGGGCCATTGCTTCGTAATCATTCGTGCTGCGCGATATCATATGCGCATGAGGGTCAATGAACATCGTCCCGGCAGCTCGCGGAATGGCGTTCGCGGCAGCATCGAATTCGACCTCGATCGAACCGTTGTGTTTCCATTTCAGACGTGATCCGCAACAAGGACAACCGAACTTATTGTCGGCAAGCTGCCCGGATACATCACTAAAATTACTCGGATCGTTTTCCACTGCTACCCCCAGTACGCTTCACAAGTACCTCGACCCCCGCTCAGCAAAACAAATCGCCGGCCGGCGCGTTCGCAGTCGGTCGCAATATCACTTCCGAAGCAAAATAACTTGCCGAAATACATCGCTAATCTCAGGCCGAGTCAATGTCTTCAACCAGATATATCTCTACCTCCTGTAGAAAGGCGTCGGCGGGTGCCAACCCTTTGCCATCCAGATCGGGCGCTCCGCAAAAGCCTGATGCATTTCGTTGAGAGCCGGCCGCGCCTGTTCGATGCGATCACTCGCACCACAGAAGGGGCTCGCTGGTGCGGCTCTCCTCGCCCTGGCAGTCCATGAAGGCGCCGTCTTCCGGCGCTCGGCTGCCACTCTCCGCCACCATCAGGCTTCGAGAATCCTGAAGGCGAGCGCCGTTTGCCGGCCCAGAGCAGGGCTACGATGGTATTGCGGCAGTGAACTGAATGTCGACACGGATGTCGGGCAGTCCCATAGTGGCTTAGACCGTCGCTCGCGCGGGCGGTTCATCCTTGTCTATCCAATCCGACCAGGCGACATTGATCTGATCGAAGTCGTCGATATCCGAAGCCAGATCGTGGCACTCAACAGCAGCGATCGATTGGATCCTATCGACTCCAGGAAGGTATCCGCCTTCGCAAGGCGGTTTGACCGAGAGCGTCCTCTTGCCGGTCATCTGCCGTCGGCCCGGAGAAGTATGCTACCTTCTCGCGCACTACGAACTGACCGAGGTGAATTGAGACATGGTGCCGTGGGGAATGGCTGGCGGCCGTTTCCGTCGCTGGGCAAATATGCTCGGCATGCCGGCATTGGCCATTCCCTTGGCGGTGCCCGACCGGCTTCCGGTATCGGTACAGTTTGCCATGCTTCCGGGCCAGGATGCCGCTTTTGCTTGACCTCGCCGAGATGGTGACAGCCACTGAACTCCGTTCCAGCGAAGCGCTGAAAGTTCCTAACCTGCAGGAATGAACTTGCTTCGGGCGCCTCTCGGAACACGAGCGCTTTGCCATCAACCTGGCTTGCGCAGCGCTGTCTCGGCACGCCTGATCTATCACACACGGAAGGCGTATGGGCTAATTTAGCTTCAGCCATGAGCTGAACGTCCGCCCACATCTTGCGCCAAAAGCCGCCAGGCAGCTTTCGGCCCATTTCGGTAGTGCAATGATGCGCGCTGCTACGGCCCGTTCTGGTGCAATGCGAACATGTGCAAGGCGCGCCTGAATTTGACAGCTGCATCCTCCAGTCTAATAAAAGGCCGAGCAGAAAACTTGGCACAGGCGCGCTCGATGACGGCTGCCTGACTTCAGGATGGCAACTTAGCGTGTCGTGAAATTCATCTATCGAACTGCGATCGAACGCCCTTATGTTCAGGGCTGGAGACTGCCGAATGGCATTTCGATTCTTACACACGGCCGACATTCATCTCGACTCGCCGCTGCGCTCGCTGGCGCTGCGAAACCGCGAGCTTGCCGACTTGGTCGGCGACGCCAGCCGCCAGGTATTTGTCTCCATCGTCGATATCTGCCTTGCGGAGCGTCGATGCGCTGATCATCGCCGGCGATCTCTACGACGGCGACCAGACATCGATGAAAACGGCGCGGTTCCTAGCATGGCAGATGACACGCCTCGACCAGGCAGGTATCCGGGTTTTCAAGATCCGCGGCAACCACGACGCACTGTCGCGGATATCGAAGCAGCTGACGTTTCCCGACACGATCACCATCTTCAGTGGCCGTCCCCAGTCCGTGCTGCACACGGCCGGCGGTCTGGACGTCACGTTTTATGGCTTGAGCTTCGCGAACCCCAAAGCGCCGGACAGCCTGCTGCCAAAGTATCCTGCTGCCCGGGAAGGGGCGGTCAATGTCGGCATCATGCACACCAGCCTGGCAGGATCACCCGGCCACGACGTCTACGCCCCTTGCAGCGTCACCGACCTGCACGGCCATGGCTTTGACTACTGGGCGCTTGGCCACATCCATGCTCGCCAGGTCCATCCTGGAGCAAGTACGATCGTCATGCCGGGGATACCGCAGGGTAGGGACATCAACGAGGCAGGGGAGAAGTCCGTCACCCTGGTGACAATACGCGACGACCGATCCATCGAAATTGAGGAACGGCTGACCGGTATCGCGCAATTCGAGCGGCTGAGCGTGACCTGACGGGGGCGGTAGAGTGGTCCGAGGCCGTCGGGCGCGTCCGCTCCGCGCTCCAAGACGTCAGGGCTGCCGTCAGGTCCCGTCATGTTGTGGTCCGTCTCGGCCTGACCGGGACATCGCCTCTGTCCTGGGCGCTGATTCGCGACCGCGACCTGCTGCTCGCAGAAGCTGAGCAGGTCGCGGAACAGACGGGTGACACATGGGTGGAGAAGCTCGAGCTTAACGTCTCGCGACCCTCAGCGGAAACCTCCGAGGGCATCGCGGATCCGATTTTCGAACTCGCTCAATCCATGCGCGCTGACGCCGGCTCGGAAGCGTTCCGGGCTGAGGCGAGGGCGCTCGTGCAAAAAATGATCGTGGACCTGCCGCCCGACGGGCGAGACTTCGCCGGCAAAGATGAAGCTGGGCTAGAACTGTTCCTTGACAGGGTGCTTGCCAGCGGCGCCGACCTGGCACATGAGCGTGGCAAGAACGACGTCCTGAGCGTCTTTGGCGTATCCACCCTGTCCGAAGTGGTGGAACGCGACGAGCTATTGCGCGATAGGGATCGCCTGCGGATCGCGATCGGTGAACTTGAGGAACAGGTAGCGGCCGAACTCGCGGTGGAAGGATTCGAGCAGGCGCGTTCGATCCTGGAGGCACTCGACCTTGACACGCTCGCGATCGAGAAGGCCGAAGCCGGTCAGCGGCTTCAGGATCTTGACGAAGCGATCCAACAACAGCTCATCCGGCGAACGCGCGCAGCCGACAAGCTGGATGCCGTTGGTGGCGACAGCGCTGTTGCCCGCATTGATGCCGAACGGCGCACCGTGCTGTTGGACATCGAGGAGAAGGCCGTCCGCTACATCGAGCTGAAGCTGGGTGTTATGGCCGCCGGCAATGCGCTGCGCGTCTATCGAGAGCGCCATCGCTCCGGCATGATGGCGCGCGCATCCGATGCTTTCGCGTTGATGACGCGTGGCCAATACTCCGGCCTGACAACCCAACCGGTCAAAGGCGGTGAAGTGCTCATCGCATTGCAGCGCGCGGGCAATCCAAGGTCGCCGACGCGCTGTCAAAGGGTGCACGTTTCCAGCTCTATTTGGCCCTGCGGCTTGCTGGGTATTACGAGTTTGCCCAGTTTCGACCCTCAGTCCCGTTCATCGCCGACGACATCATGGAAACGTTCGACCATGTCCGGTCCGAGGAGGTCTTCCGCTTGTTTGGCGAAATGGCGGGTGCCGGACAGGTAATCTACCTCACGCATCACCAGCACCTATGCGAGATCGCCAAGACGGTTGTGCCGGGCGTAACGATCCATGACCTTGGATAGTGGATTTCTCGCGGCCATTCAGACACAGGCCGCTGCGTACGTGATAGCACTTCTCAGGGTTTGGCTTGGTGTAAGGTTTTCTGCTAAGTCCTGCAGCGTCGAATCTGATGCTCACGAAAGTGCAATAAGAATATGTCCGAAACTGCATTTCAGTTCCTATTGCAATATGAGGGTCAGCCCTTCTACCCGTCTCGATGCTTCATAATAGCTGACCCGAAGAGCAAAGATCGTAATCAGTGGACCCTCCAACTGGATTCGCCCCAAGACGCCCCCTGGGTTTACCAACTGGATGACATAAAGGATTGGATGTTGCACGGCAGCAAGGCGGTGCGGCAGATCATATACGATCGAAAGGATCCTCGCACCCCTTACCGAGACTTGGAGCGGGACGAGGTGTTTCGGGAATACCTTAGAAAAATATTGGAAAAACTACCTCCGGAATATCAATCCCGTCGAAAATACGCCTTGATGCCGTCCATTGCGGACGAAAAAACGCGTACTCGCTATAAGCGTGCCGTGGAGGCCGCCATTCCCGGGATAGTTGTTGTACCAGAACCAGAGATGGTCGCTGAGTATTTTCGCCTCCTGAAGCGAACCATGGAACTCGAAGCTGGACGAAACAACGTCCTCCTGGTGGTCGATGTGGGCGCTGCGACCACCAATATGACTTTGGTTGTCAGCCGGCGTGATCAAAGTATTGTCAGCCCCGATTCAAGAGGGGCACAGCGTGACCTGCGGCTTCGTGCCCTTCGAGGCGACAGCGTCGGTCACGCGGGCCGTTGGGTCGATCAGCGCCTTTGCGAGCTCCTTGGAGTTGACGTCACCGATGCGGCGTTGCGAGCAATCGAAGACGCGAAAGTTCGATCAAGCTCGGGTGGAACGGCGATTACCTTCAAAGTGCCATTGTCCGAAAAGCAGCTCACGATCGACCGACAGACGCTTGTGTCTGTGTCTGGCGAACTTTGGAGCGGCCTGCGCCCTCTCTTCGAACGACTTTGTGAGCGGCTTTACGACAACCAGACGTCCTCGGCGGACGCGAAGCGCAAGAGCAAGGAGCTTTTCGAACAGCGTCGCGTGACCGGTCCAAGTGATGCCCATCGTTTGATCGACACAATTTTGTTGGCTGGCGGAACAAGTCTGCTCCCTGGCTTCCAGGATGCGATGATGGAGACGCTCTTTCCTGATGGCGATCAGCCTGAGGTCCTTCGGGTTGGGAGCTCTTTTGCAATTGCTGCAGCGGTCGGTGGGCTCGCCCACATTCTGCACAACTACGATCCGCCACGCCTTCGAGAGCCGAACGAGCAGGGCAGGGACGTTTTTACCGCTCCGCTCGAATCGACACTTCCCTATCCGCTGTTGCTGGGGATGAAGCAGTCCGCAGACCGCGAACAACAAATTATCGTGCTTGATCCAAACGATCCGTTTGTCGACGACGGCGGAAAGCGTCAGATCGAAGATCTACCCGCACTTGCAAAAGGATCGCAGCCAAAAACACGGCTGGTCCCAGGACCCGCGGCGGGTATGTCCGCTCGGCAGGGACGTCAGTTTCGTGCCATGAAGGTACGTGAGTCGCCTGGCAAGATGGAGCTCGAATGGGATCCGGTTCGCGAGCGCGCAACAATCCGTTCGAACCAAGTCGACGAAACGGGTCATCTCTGGATCGATGCCTATATGCTCCGCAAGCGTCAGGAACCAGCTCTGGATCCGTTTGATGAACTGTTGGACTCGGAGGCATTGGCCGTAGACGGCGCGAATGACATTATTCTGGACTTGGGCATGTCCAAAATCGTTGCGGTGACTGCGAACCGCGGCTGGACCTCAGCCCAAGAACTTGAGCGTGTTGTGCGCGAGGGGGTAAACGTTGACGGTCGCGCGCCTGGCACGACTGCGGAAAAGAAAGACGATCGGGAGACAGTACGCGCAGATGTTCTTGATCGCAGCCCTCAGCAACGGATTTCTGAGGCCAAGGCGGCCGAGGTAGCGAACGGGCAGAGCCTCACGCGAAGCCTCGTGCCTGACAATGGCGATATCGGGAAAAACAGCAAAGAGAAAAAAGACAAATCCGGATCGTTCGCGCCGACTGAACTGGCTGCAGCGCCTGGCTTGACACCCTCAACACAAGCTACGCCCAATGAGGAAGACCGCTTCGATTGGGGGGAACGCGTTGCAGACTCCGAGTTTTCGCAGGCCCTGGCATCACTCAAGGACACTGTCAAATCCGCAGAACCCCATCTGCACTTCGACGACGTTGTCGTGGCTCTGCTCGCGCTCGCTGTGCGGCCATTCGTGCTCCTTGCGGGGCCTCCAGGGTGTGGAAAGTCGACACTTGTCCGGCTTATTGCGCGCATGCTTGGCAAGAAAATTGGCGAGACTTTTCACGAAGTCGCCGTGCAAGCGCATTGGGAAAACGATGGCGTTCTCTTTGGTGAAACGGGCCTCTTGAGCCACCTCCTCAAAGAGAGAACGCTGTCGCATCTGATCCTCTTTGATGAGTTCAACCTCACGCGGCCGGAGTACTATCTGTCACGGCTCTTTCATGCATTGGACGGCGGAAACGGCGTGATCGCGCAAGACACAACGATTGCTCCGTGCCGCGTTTTTGGCACGTTGAACATCGATGACTCGTCGCGTCCACCCTCACCAAAGGTCCTGGACCGGTGCTTCCTTCTTGAGCTCAAGCAAGTCTCGTGGGACATGGAAGGGCCAGCCGGGCTCTCGAACCTGGCGTCAATTCCTCCTCTTCCAGGCCTGCCGGCCATATCGGTTGGTGGCGCAAACACCGACGCGCGCGTCGATGCAGTGTTGCAAGCGCTGCACTTGGCGGTTCATGATCATGAACTCCGACACGACCTGCTTCCCTCTCGCCGGGTGCTCTCGGACATCAAAGCGCTGCTCAATCTGCACCACAGGCTGGACCTTCAGGGCAAAGGATTGTTGGACCGGGATGAATTGGTGGACCGTGTAATCGCGAGCCGTATCCTGGTAAAGCTGTCGGGAGCGTTCGATCAACTGCAACCAGCGTTGGACGCGCTGGAGAAGGTCGTCGATGGCGTCGACGAACTTCCCAGAACACGTCGGCGTCTGAAATTGGCGCGTCAGCAAGCGCGTCTCGGATTCATTTCGCCTTGGCAGTAGACAGGTCCACCATTGAAGGTGTCCGCGTGATGGGAGCGGATGGTGTCGGTGTTCAGCATCGATGGGACCCGAACACCTTGTATCTCGTCCGCGACGACTCCCCCTATATCGACATCTTGACCCGCGGCATTGTCGCGCAAGCGAAGGACGTCCACACGAAGCTACTCCCTCTTGCCGAGCCGGCCGAAGACGGCACCCAGTGGCAGCGATGGAGCTTCGAAAGTGAATTGGCAAGACAGCGTCGTCTGGGCGAAATCAGTCTTCCGCTCAGGACTCCGAAAAGCTGCACGTTGCGTTGCTACGTCATTCCAACGGCGCTGCTAAACTACCGCGATGTATTAGCGATGGTCGAAGACATCGAAGCCGAACTTGGGTTTGCGGCGGCCTGGGATATGATTGCCGATCGCCCCGAGCGATCATGGGGCCGCGGCAGCAACAGCGGTGGCATAACGATGCCTTCCGAACTCATTCGTCTGGTTGACGAGGAGTTGCGCGCTGCGCACTCGATACGCCGTGATCCGTTTAGCGAGCTGGGACCCCAGTCAAGACGTGGCGTTCCGCTGGCGGAGAATGCAATCGTCTCGCATTGGGCAATGCGCAGATGGAGTCAGATGCGGGATTCGGCTGATGCTGTTACAAGCAAGTTGAAGTCGCTTCGGTTGAGAGGTGGCCGCAGGAACCCTGAAAAACGGCAGGAGAAGATCGACGCAGAGATCAGGCAGCTCACCTCAATTGAGCAACGATTGGGGGATTTCAAGAGCGTTCTGGCGCGTCTCGGCAACGACTTGGAACTGGCGACTTTTGTGTACCCTAGTCCGTTGTTTCAGCGCGACTTTCGTCTTCGGCAACTTCTTCGTGCCTTTGCCCCACCTTATTCCGAGACGCTTTCCGAGGTTGAATCTGCGAAGTCGCACTATCCACCCGTGTTTCTCAACAGTTTGTGGGAGCTCTGGGGAGCAGTTTGGCTGGTGAAAGAATTGCGGCGTTTGGGCTTCACTGGCTCCCATTCGACGAATGCAACTGACCTGGCCAAGTCCTGCTCTTGGCGCCTGAAACGAGATGATGTTGTTCTTGAACTGGATTACGAGGCGGAACCTGTGTTCGTCGACTACGAGAAACTTCCGCCGGCGCACGAACGCGATGTCCCCGCACTCGAGTGGGCGGCGCGCAATCAGGAACTCGACGCTGAGCGTCCCTTTCTTGGATTGGAGCTTCGTTGCTCACCTGATTATCTAATCAGGATCACGACGCCGAATGGAAAGTCACTGATGGTTGGCGACGCATGCCTGGCAAGTCCTAAGCATCACGGAAAGAACAACAAACTCGACGTCAAGCCGCACACGGTCGAGATGTACAGGAGAACGATCGGGTGGTCGATCGAAGCTCATCTTGTTCGGTGCCACCCAATGGGCGGGTTCGTCGTATTCCCGCCACCTGCAGGCGCGTGGGTGGATTTTGAGCGCCTACCCGGTGCGGGCGACTGCACCATCCTTTGCCCAAGCCCGCAAGGTGACCCGGAAGCAAGTCGTCGGTTGGAAAGCTTGCTTATGATCGTGGTGCCGGAGATTTTGTGAGTAGCAAACCGATGCGAAAGAAAAATCCGTCACATATCCTTTGTTTCGACAGAAGCTGATTCCCTCCCCGTCCGCGAGGTGTTATCCTCTTGTCACTCTTGGAGAAGCAGCGTCGGACGTTTCTGAAAGCTGTCGAACATGCCGGGCGATGCCGATTCTGACCTGCTTGCACGTATCCAGTCCGCGTCGGTCGTGGTGGTCGGGCACGTGCGCGAAGTCCGTCCGCCGGGCAAAGCCACCGCCGGAGAGAAAACCGGCCCTATCCGGATAACCGAGCACGATCCCGCCATCGCCGAAGCTGTCATAGACGTTGACGAGGAGATCAAGGGCAAGCCGCCGGGAAAACAGGTCGTTGTCCGCTTCCCGACCTCTACCGATGTGATGTGGTTTCGCTATCCCAAGCTCGAAGCCGGCAAGTCCGGCGTATTCATCCTGCAGCCGGACGCGTTCGCGCCGAAGGCCGAGCCCATGGCCGCCGGATCTGCGACCAGGACATTCAATCTGCCTCGGAAGGGTGACGTGCTCCCGGTAAGCGACGCCGCGCGTGTGCGCGCGGTCGTGAAACGGTCCACGACCGCCGACTGATCGCGCAAAGCAAGCGTCCCGCAATCTTCGCTCCAGACGCCACCGGTGCCCGCTCACCCGCTCACCTTGAAAAAGAATGGATCGATCGAAGGCGGGACCGAATCCTGACTGTTGACGTCGAGCAGGACGCGCGTGTCGAAATCCACGTTCCGCTGGAAAGTCACCCCGTTGGGGAAATGCGCCATGTCGGGCACGTTGCTCGCGGAGAAGATGCCATAGAAATCGCGGCCGACGGCGAGCATATGGTCGTAGTCGCCGAGATACGGGTCGAAGGTCTTGACCGGGGTGGCCGCCGGAGTGGTGGCGAGCGTGAGGTCCGACCAGGTATTTCCGCCGTTGGCGCTTCGACGCAGATGCGTTTCCCATCGCCGCGTCGGACCAGTTCCGGCCAACTGCTGATACAGGAGACCGACGGCGCCATCGGAGTTCACCGCGAGCGCGGCATTGGTCGCGCGCGGCACCTTCAGGATGTCGCTGGCCGACCAGGCAACACCACGGTTGGTGGACTTCCTGACGTGAATTGTGAAGCCGGTATCGGCCTCATCCGTGCCCCAGGCGACGTAGACGGTGCCGCTCTTGTCACTGCGCGGATCCACCGCGATCGACAGCGTCCCGCCCATGCGCTGCTGACCGTTGGCGGTCAGACCGTTTCGGTTAAACGAGATCGTCACATTCCTGACGATGCGCTGCCCGACGACGCCATCGTCGGCGTCCCTGAGATCCTCAAAGGGAGCGGGACTATCCCCCCACTGGTCGTCCCTTACCACGACCACGTCGGCGTTCACCTTGAGCGTATTGGCGCCAAAGTCACCCGTTTGCGACCTCCACCCGTAGAACGTCGCATACACCGTGCCGTCCTCATGGATCGAGGTGCGAACCTGAGGGCCGTCCTGTCCCGCCGTCCCCGTGGAGCGGCGTTCGAGCCGGACTTTCTTGAACCCCGGGTTGGCGGCCGCCGCATCAAGCATGAAGTCGAGTGTGGCCGTCCTCTCGCCCCCGGCGAAGTCATTGCTCCCGACATAGACGCGTTGTTTCCCGGCCGCCAAGCCGTTGGCTACCGTTGCCGCCTGGGCAAAGGGCTGGTCGGGTTGCTGACGATCGTCGAGCACGTCCATCGGTATCGGTGCGCTGAAATCGGCGGTGCGCAAGATCGCCATGCGCGTCGACTGGTCGGGACTGTCCTGTCGCAGGATACCCGCGTATAGAGCGGGGCCGGTGCCGCTGAAAGCCACTGTGATATCGCCTGTCATGTCGCCGCCTGGCACGACCGTATTCAGCGTCCACGTGTGGCCGCCATCGCTTGAGAAGAAATACGGCGCCGATCCGCTCTCAAGGGGATCCGGCGTGAAAGCTGTGGCGACGATCTGATTGGTGTTGGCAGGATTGACCGCGATCATCGGTTCGCTGTCCTGATTCGTCTCGGAACTTAGCGATTTCGGAATGATATTGACCAGGAGAACGCCGGCGGCGCCGGCGGCCACTGCCCCCGCGCCGCGCACCGCCCGCTTGCGGGCGGACGCCTTCTTGGCTGCTTTCTTGACCGCCTTGACCTCGGTCGTCGCCTTTGCCTTGGCGCGCTTCGGTTTACGCATCGCTGCCTCCCCTATCCCAGAAAATCCTCCGTGCTCAGACAGTTGCAGCGGCCGCTGAAAGCACTGCGGCAACCTCCGCTTCGTGGTCGGCCGGCTGGAAGTCGGCGCTGTTCAGTGCAGTGAAGGCCGTGGCAGTTGCAGCCATGCTCGCCGCCGCCGGGCCGAACTGGAGGCGGCTGCTGACCTGATCGGTATGGAGGGAGAACACGCCTTCCTGGCCGGCCTGAAATTTCGGCGAAAGGTGCCACCGGACATCGCTGCTACCGGGGAAACGCAGCACGACCTGTTGCGAGGGTACTGCTCCCTTGTGGACGGTCTGGACCTGGACAATGGCCTCCCGCCAGAACGGCTCGTGCTCGCTCACGCGCCGCGACGTGACCGCGGCTGCGGTAACCGGAGTCGGTTCGGAATCGGCCAGCCCGACGGCGACGACCTTGCCGGTAACGACCACCGGAGCCCGCTTGGCGCGCTCCCGCGCCTTCGTCTGCCGAAAGGCGCGCGTCGGATCTCCGTCAGCAGCCCTTACGCTGGCCGCAACCATCAGCTGAGCAGCCGGAACGGAGTCATGGCCGACCGATTGGACGGCAAGGGTCTCCCCGAAGACAAAGCCGGTGACGTAGAAGACACCCCTCTCTCCGTTTCTGACCTGTTCGTTGGCGGCAAGCTGGACCGTCACGTCATGGCCGACAAAACCCGCCAATGCCGAAGGGGACCGCACGATTTCATCGACAGTCACCACTGCAGTCCGGCTAGTGTCGGTGATGGCTTTCAGATTTGCGGCCCCTTTTTGCTTCACCGTCCCGCGAAACGCGAAAGCCGCGGATTCCTTCGTCACCGGATCCATGCACCCTCTCCTGCTGAGTCAAACAAGAACGCAAGTTCGCGTGGTCGCGCAGCGGCGGCAATCGTTACCCGAAAGCAGCTATTTCGGCTTCCATGCGATAAAAAGAGATTTCAACTGCGTGCAGAGCAATGGGATCCGCCAGACAATCACCCCTGCGAGTAATATGAGAACAATCGCGATCTCCGCCGATCCGTCACCTCCATCAGGATTCTACCCGGTAAAGCTCTCGATCCAATCCATGGCGGTCACTCTAACTTCCCGCGCCAAGATTAGCAGGTCTTGGGGACTGTGCAAGCGGACGTTGAACAGATGGTCTAGTACGCAAACCTACCAGTGATCAGCTCGATGTCATGGACAGATCCTGGCTTGATATGCTGTTCCAACACCTGATCAGCGATCATTCAGGGTTCATAAAGTTGCCCCACAAGCGGGTGACTAATCGAACACTCATTTCGACAACTTCTTTTGCGATCAATGCGCAGGGCACAGCGTCGGCCTCATGCCCATGAGCACTGTTCACTCAAACGACCGCGTTCCCGACTTTCCTGGCTGCGATGGGGTCCGGCGGGAACTAAAATCGTAACGTGGTTCGGAAATGCTGGCGGTTCAATGCAAGATGGCTCGGGTTGCAGTAGGTCTCGGAATTTGGGATTTGGCAGACCTCGCAAAGGTCTCGCCGGTCCGCGAGACAACAGCGAATGGAAGAAATTCGGCGGCGGTCCCGCAACGGGCGATTGGCAGATCCCTCACGCCAGACGGTTGCCTCTCGGCTCAAATCAACCCGCGGGGCGATCCCACCTAGACTGATGCCAGGTGGCGCGAGGCCAAGCGAAGAGAAATTCTATCGTTTCCAGCCTTTGTTGCTTTATTATGCCGACATTACACTAATGTGCGCCAGGTAGGACTTGCTGTGTAAACACAACAGGAGTAACCTATTTCGATTAGCCTCCAACTATGAAAAATCCTCAGTTTCCCAATGTCCGAAACGGAGTCATCATGGATTTCATAGAACGTATTTTTGGAACTTCACCTGATGGCGGCTCCGGCTCGCTTGAATTCCTTCTTTTGGCGATGCCGATCGCGGGTGTTCTTGTCCTCATCGGAGTATACAGAAGCCGTCGAAGCCACTGATGACCTGGGCAGCCCTGTCCGGTCTTGAGATGCCGGAGCGGATTGAGGATGCGACCTTGAGCCTGCGGGCGCTGGGAGTGGTCCGGTAGCTCTAAATTAGAACTCATAACGCGACGACAAGCGCACCTAACTTGGCCGACTGTGCAACAAACCAGACCGCGCCGTAGCCTCGTTGCAAACCACAGTCGGTCCAAACAAGGGAGGGGTTGCTGCGGTGGACGTTATTGCGAAAATAGCGGTGTATGCGGCCAGCGCGCTCGCGCTCGTGTGGATCAATCTATGGTTCGTCAAATTCACCTATCAGGGCTTTGTCGGAGGTGATGTCGCGATCGAACCGGTGCAGATCTACGACGCCGGCGGGAAGACCGTAACCGACGACCATATCTCGCGCATGATCGTCGCGCAGATCGCATCGATACAGGCAGAGCTCGATCAATCCTTGGCGGAACTGAAAGAGGCGCAGGCCCCCAGCAGGGCCAAACTGACCAGTCAGATAGTAGTGTTTAGCGCTGATCCCGGCGCCAGGGATTTTCCGGTGCCAAAGGCGGCGCGCCTCAGCGCGACACTTTTCAGCCCGACTGCCATCGACGCAAAGATCAGTGGCGTCGACGTGGGCGCGCTACTGCCGCGTATCCAGCGCTGGTTCGTTCAGGACCGCATCCTGCGTTTTTCAGTGCTGATTCTCACTACCAGTAAGGCGGTTATCAGCGGCGACGTGAGCAACCTCAACGATGGGAATCCAAATCCGGTCTGGATTGAAACGGACCAAACCAGCCACGATCGAATCGCTCGATCGATCGCGCTGGCTCTCGTTCAACGCGCTTGGTCCACCCAGGGCGCTCTCTATCAGTATCTGAACGAAAGCGAATTCGGCAGCCTGGTCGATTCGATCATCACAGTGTCGAGAATCAACCGGCGGGCTCTGAACTCAGGTTCGGCCCTGGTCGACGAGAACAAAGCGGCGCTCGCGCCAATTGCATCCCTCGCTCAGAAATTCACCGAGTGGCATGATTTGTGCTATTTCGCTGGATCGGTTGCCGAAAGCGGCGGGGACTACACGCAGGCGATCCAGTTCCTCGAGGAAGCCAAGGATACTGCGCCGGACGAAACGATTTCTGAAACTCTGGCGAAGCATGTTGCCGCCCTCAAAGCCTCGGAATTTGCCAAGCGTCATATCCTTGTTTCGGTGAAAGTTGCGCAAGCCGAATATGACAAGCTGTTTGAAACGAAAAAGGACACGGTTGGGATTTCGATTATAGATGGCCCGAACGCCTATTGGGATGGCGCCTATATCTCGGCCGGAGCAGGTATGGCCGATATACCGGATATAACCTACGATGTTACAGCAAACGCATATTTGAAGGACACTGGCGCCGAAATATTCTCAGGGACGGGAGAGGCGTTGGGCCATTCATATGCGGATATCCTGGCGTCCTACGTCAAGCAAGTCAAACTTGGTCAGACCGCGGCGACCGCCGACTGGGTGATCGGGGAGGGCGCGGTGGCGTGGTTCCGGGGCGAGCCGAAGAAAATCTTGACTGATCGCCGTCCGTTCCGGTCATTGAAGGCGCCCGGAACAGCCTATGACGACGACGTGTTGGGCAAGGATCCGCAGGTTGCCAGTTACGCCAACCTGGTGACCACCGATCCGGCTGCGCCCTTCGCCGATGGGGCTGCTCGCGCCAACGCCGGAATACCCAACAAGGCGTTTTACGAGACGGCAATGGCGCTGGGAACGCCGGAGGCCGCCAAAATCTGGGTCACAAGCCTGCCGAACTTTCCCTTCGAGGTCACAATTCCGATCGCGGCCCGGGTCATCCTGCAAACAGCCAAGGAAGCTCACGGCGACAACAGCAAGGAGTTCCTGGCAGTCAAGAAAGCCTGGGAAACGGTCGGCATAAAGTTCGATTGACGCCTAATCCGACGGGTAGGATGGAAGGGATACCGAGCAATCTCATGAATCCGAAGCACACAGCCAGCGCTTATTTCGTATTTGAACAGAAATCCCCTGAGGGCGAGGTTAAGCTTTTTGTTTTCGAGCTGAGCGATGTTGCAAAAATCGAACAAGCGCGTCGAATTCTGGCTGAGAAATCCGCAAACGATAGTGTGCAAGGCAACATCATACAGAGCAGAACGTGGTACAATCCAGAATGGTCGTTCCATCTAGACCCCTCTAGCATCGCCTTCTTCGAAAAACAGATCGAGGTCTGTGATGCAAACGTGACATATGTTGAGAAGCATCTCGACGAAGTCGGTGGCAGCTTCCTGCCTAAGAGCGTCTGGTGTCCGTGGTCGTCACGTCTCTCGGCTGAAGTCACAGACAAAGTCAAGCTGGGCACCATGCGGCCTGCCTAGCCACTAGATTTTACCTTGAGTGCGTCAGTGCGTCGGAAGGTGATCCTGAAACTTTGCCGGAACTCTGATAGATCAGCCACCTTGCATGTCGTAGCGACAAAGTTGGAAATCAGCTGTTCCACTCTGTACCGCGCTTTGGCTCGCCTGGCCATCGCTGGCAAACGCCCAGCAAATTGAGTTCGAGGTGCGATCAGCCGGCGCCCAGGACCGTTATCTAACATGGGCTCCGGCGCCGGCCTGATTATCGCAAGGCAAAATCAGTTTGGCTCAATCAGCTCAAAACTTGCTGCCACTGTTTCAGCATCAATCGCATATCCGATACCCTGGAATATACGGGCACCACCATCGCTATCCGGTTCCTGCTGCCATTTCAGTTTCAAACAGTCTCCCAGCTTAACCGAATTCAAGCGACCTCTAAAAATAAGTTTACGTTCTTGGAAAATTTCAACGGGCCAATCTCCCTCCCAAGTGCCAAGCTGAACATCGCGCACAATCTCTTCGGAGAAAAGGCCAAGAGAATCCTCATGTGCCCATTTTCCAACAAGTAATGTGCCGACACGTTTATAGATTACTATTCCCGCTTTCATATTTTCTCCTACCCAAATCCTATCGGAAATTGCTTCTCTGAAAACTTGCAGCGAGGTGATCTATCCAAGTGACTTGCGATAGCGACGTACCGGGGACGAACTCATATGAAGTCTCGTATATAATGAGTTGGGCCGCAAGAAAAAACGAAAGAAGGGTTGGGTACAGATGTTTCAGTCTGGGCTCAGGACCCACTAATTTTCTTGCGCAGATTTCGGTCGCCTGGACTGCTCCCGGATTGGCAGAAACACCCAGCCTCACGCCGCGGCGTTTTCGAACGCCTCGGGACTGACGCCGCCCAAAAAACTGTGGCGGCGGGTTCGGCTGTAGAACGCCTCAATATAGTCCTTTTCAGATCCGCCGCTCTCCAGACATAGCTGAGCCTTTCCATTGCGTCAGGTGGTGGCGGACTACGCTTTGGCTTTCCGCTTCACAGGTGCCTTCTTGGCTTGTGCGACGGGTTCGGCCTTGCGGCCAAGCCCGATAGACTTCGCCAGTTGCGAGCGCTGAGCGGCGTAATTCGGAGCTGTCATAGGGTAGTCGTGCGGCAAGTTCCATTTGGCGCGATAGGCGTCGGGGGTCAGGCCGAAGTCCGTGCTAAGATGCCGCTTCAGGGATTTGAACTTCTTGCCGTCTTCGAGGCAGATAATGAAGTCCGGCGTCACCGACCTCTTCGGGCTGACCGCGGGAATTTGCGGTTCAACGACAGGCGAGATCAGCGTGCCAAGTCCGGACAGCGAAGCATGAACCGATGCTATCACGTCCGGCAAGCCAGACACCGGCAATGGATTGTTGCTGACATATGCTGAGACAATGTCGGCGGTTAACTCAGCTAGTTCGGCAGCGCGGGTATCGGTTTGGTTGGTCATTGGTGGTCCTTTTGTCTGATTAATCCCCTCTCTATTGGTTGATGATCAACGACGCAACCGCCCTCCTAAGCCTGGTCTATCGAACTGCAGTGGAGCCGACGCAGAATTCGTACGGTCTTCGGACAACCCTTTGATGTTATTTCAGAAGTAGTCGCGACTGTAGAACGAAAGAGGCTCGTGGAGCGAAGTTGCCTGCCCAGCGTCCAGTTTGGCTGGGGTTCCTGGAAGCTTTTCGAACTTTGCCTTGCGCCTTCAGTTGAATTTCGCGCGCTCATGAAGGAAGTTGGCGGCCCTGGACATGCAGTGATGCAAGCAGGATCGAACCGCTTATTCGGGGGTTCGAGTCGGGAGAGGGATACCGCCAATACAGTGCTGTTACTGAATTCACTTGCTAAATTGAGTCCCTGCGCCTGTTGGCGGTTCGAATCGCGTGCTGTGCGCCACTTTACGATTTTGCGCGATTTCATACCCTGCCGCGGACGGATGCCGCATCACGCCGCCGACAGCCGCACGTGGAACTTGCTGTCGGTTGCCGAAGATTGTGGCAATCCGGACAGACCCGTCGAAACAGGGTGTAGGCTTTCGCCTCCTGGGTCACAACCGCTGTTTGCAGGGTGGCCATGATCTTCTTGCCGTCGTCGATCGACAGGCCCAGGTGTCCTTCACGCAGACGCTCATCGCTTTTCTCGATCCGGACCTCTCGGCGACAGATGTCGCCGAATTCGTTCGTCCCTTCGATCGAAATCGTCCACTCCATTCCCATCACTACCTCCGAAACCAAAGAGATGGTGATGGCCCAGTCGACCCTAACAAATCGTGGCCGCGCTCACCCCAGAGAAGTTACCGGTCTCCACTGCACTAATGGGCGGTGTAAGCTCCGTCCACCAGATGGTAGCTCCCAGTGATAAAGCTGGCCTGGTCGGACAACAGGAAGCACACAAGAGCCGCTACCTCTTCCGGTTTCCCGCGCCTGCCCATCGGCTGAAGACCCGCCATGCGCCGGCTGGCTAATGCCTCCATTTGCTCCGATAAAAGAGGCGTTTCGATCCAGCCGGGGCCGACGACATTGATCCGGATGCCCATCCTAGCATATTCAATCGCCGCAACCTTGGTTAATCCAACGACCCCGTGTTTCGCTGCCGTGTAAGCGGACGCAGTTGGCAAGCCGACGGAACCGAGAACAGAGGACATGTTCACGATGGCACCTCCGCCTCGATCCAGCATCGCGGCGATTTCGTACTTCATGCTGTAGAAAACGCCATTGAGATTAACGTTTATCAGTTTGTGCCAGTTGTCGAGCGGATAGTCTGCCGTTGCTTTTCGAATGCCGTCGATACCTGCATTGTTTACCGCCATATCCAGTCCGCCGCATTTCTGGACAGTGAACTCGATCAGCTTTTCCACTGCTGCCGCATCCGTGACATCTACCGCAAAGTCGTAGGCCCTGCCTCCTTGCGAGCTTATTTCGGCGGCTGTGCAGCGCGCGGCCTCGGCATCAAGGTCGGCGACAACAATCTCGGCTCCTTCTTGCGCGAGTTGCCGTGAAACAGCCGCACCTATTCCGGAGCCTGCGCCGGTCACAATCGCGACTTTACCATGGAAGTCAGGCTTCATCGGCTCTGTCCTATGCCATTTCTGACATAACCGAACAGAGGCAGACGGTCATCGCAAGAAGTTTCGCTCCAATTCGCTTGTTTAATCCTGTGAATTCATTTTTGCCACCACACAGCGAGACTTGGCCCGCAGGCCTCGGAATGGTAGAGACGAGGGCGGCGGTAGATGACCAGTTTCCTAGCAGGTACAAATGGAAGAACACCACATTGCGCGCCGGGGGCTCGTGCTGGGTAGTCTGGCTCTGATGATCTCCGGATGCACGTCGATTTCATCCGCGTTCGGACCAAGGCGTGGCCTGAATCCTCGTTACCGACGGCAGCATGTGCGGTACGACGGAAACGAGCCGGCCGGAACGATCGTCGTCGATACTTCGCACCGTTTTCTCTATGCCGTCGAGTCTGACGGGTGGGCGACGCGCTACGGCGTTGGCGTCGGCGAGCAGGGACTTTCCTTCAAGGGTACAGCGACCGTCGGCCGCAAGGCGGACTGGCCGTCGTGGACACCCACCGCCAGCATGATGCAGCGCAAGCCGCGCCTGGTGCAGTATGCAGGGGGGGTCCCTGGCGGACCAAACAACCCGCTTGGTGCGCGTGCCCTTTATCTCTATCGAGACGGGCGCGACACCCACTTCCGGATACATGGTACAAACGAGCCATGGACGATAGGCACAGCGGTATCGAACGGGTGCATCCGTATGATAAATGACGACGTCATTGACCTCTACGACCGTACTCCTTTGGGCACGACGGTGGTGGTTGTTTGATGGTGGGCAGGCCTGATCTTCGTTGGATGGTGAACCCTGCCAGCACGTCACCGCAAAGGTGCCGCCGGCAACCGCGTGCCAACTGTGTCATTTCTGCACTAGGCGTTGGTGTAGATCGCAGCTAACTTCGTGGGGCTGCATATCGTTTTAGTTGTGGCGATTCCATAGGCTATTCCGCCCCCGGGGAAAGGATTGCTTGATGAACAGGATATTGATTGCAATGGTTGCTGTGCTCGCCGTTGCCAGCCTGAGCGGCTGCGCGAACGACTGGATCGGCAAAGGAAAGGGTAAGGCTCCGGCACCCGCTCCGGTAGAGCAACCAGTGATTAAGTAAGGACCGGCTTGTATGGGGAAGGGGTGCCAAGCCCTTCCCCATACATACGCAGCCGGGGCTTTGGCCGGCTTCATAGCGGTTGGCGAGCATAGGCCGTTATTAGGTCTGTGCGTTGTGAAGTTCGGGAATGGACGCGGCGATGACGCTTCTAAGTAGCCGTCTCTTGCTTGTGGCGTTGGTGGCCCTCCCGGCAGCGGCATGTCAGACGAAAGACCTGCCGCCCCAGCCGAATTTCGTATCTTATGCCGATGGCGGAGCTGCGCCTCAAAAAAACGACGAGCGGTACTTCATCGAGTTCCGCTCCCGCTACGCCCTAAGCTACGGCCACACCTACGCAGTTTTTGGGCGCCTGGACCGGGCCGGGAGAATGATCGATCCCCAAGTCGCGGGCCTTCACCCGGCTTCGAACAGTGCGGTTCCCTATGTTCTGGGCCATATCGTGCCGGTGCCAGCCGAAACCGGGTGGAGCGACGGTGATCTGGAAGAACCATACAGATCCGCAAGCTGGCAAATCATATTGACCCGGGCCGAATACGACAAAGTCGTTGCCTACATCCGCAAGCTGCAGGCGAGCTCGCATGTCTGGCAGGCGACGGTCTTGAACTGCAACGGCTTCGTGGCGGACATCGCTCATTCCATGGGATATAAGACTCCCGCCATTCAGCTCCGGCCGCAACAATTCATAACCGAGCTTCGGGAGATGAATACATAACCAAGATTCGAGGGATGAATGGGACCGAATGCGATCGGTACTGCCCCTCCGGCTTTCGCGTCTGCGGACTAACTCGGAGAGGATCGCTGCGCCTGAAGGTCGGCCGGTGACGAAATCGAGACGATGGGTGAAGTGGCCATACTCAGGGGCAGCTGCTACAGTCGCGATCGCAGAAAGGGCGCTGGTGACCTGAAGTGAGCATTGCGGCAGCCTCACTTGGCGAGGTCATTTGGGTGATCGGCATCGTTGCTTGGTACGTGATTCGGTATCCCTTCGAGCGCCGGGCAAGGCGCGTGCGAATTGTAACTGGCTACCGCTCACGTTCCGACATCGTCGGGCTTGCATCTGCTCTGTTTGGCCTCGCAATCCTGCCTGCCTTCTATGTTGTCACCGGCATGCCCGCAGCGGCTGACCACCCGGCCAGCGTTTGGGCCGTGGCTCTCGGCACAATCATCTTCTGCTCCGCGCTATGGGTTTTTCGCAGATCCCATAAGGAACTTGGCCGGAACTGGTCGATTACGCTGGAGATTCGCGAACGGCATGAACTCATCTGCGCCGGACCATACGCTTTGGTCCGCCACCCGATGTATACCTCGTTCCTGCTCATGGGCCTCGGCCAGGTCTTTTTGCTGGCGAACTGGATTGCGGGCATATCGGGTTTGATTGGGTTCGCAGTCCTTTTCCTGCTGAGAGTGGACGAGGAAGAGCGTATGATGCTGGAGAATTTCGGCCCGCAATACCGTGCCTATATGGAAAAGACCAAGCGAATAGTCCCTTATCTTTATTAGAGGTACGTTTTATGCGAGGCCGAGCCCTCAAGCTTTCCGCGCCCCGGCGCCTTGTTGGCGATCTGATGAGGTTTTCGATCGGCGTGCCACGGGTCGCGGTGCAGCGTCAGATGAACCTCAGCCCACTCGTAAGGGCTAGAATGGCGCAGCAGACCAGGCCCTCCTGGACCGCGATCTTCCTGAAAGGATATGCGCTTCTTGCCCTAGAGATGCCGGAGCTGCGGCGCGCCTATGTCAAGTTGCCCTGGCCGCAGCTTTATGAGTATCCGGCAAGCGTAGCCTCGATTGCCCACGAGCGCGAATATGATGGCGAGCCGGCCGTTCTGCTGAGCTGCATCAAGTGCCCGGAGCGCTACTCCATCACGGAACTTGAGGGATCCATCCATGCGGCTCGATCACGGCCGATCCTGGAGGTCCCGGAGTTTCGGCGTGCCTTGCGGGTGGCAGGTGCGCCCGCGCCAGTCAGGTGGCTGCTTATGTGGCTAGGGTTGAACATCGCCCGGCAAAGGGCAAATTACTTCGGTACCTTCCAACTGTCGGTCTATTCTGGTCTCGGTGCGGAATCACTCAACCCGCTGACACCACTGACCACGCTTCTGAACTACGGTCCGATCGGCAAAGACGGATCGGTGAATGTCCGCATCCACTACGATCACCGGGTCATGGATGGAGCGAACGTCGCACGAGCACTGGAGAGATTCGAAAAGATCCTGAACGGCACTGTCGCCAATGAAGTGATGCTGCTCGGTCAAGGAGTTTCCGCTCCTGCAAGACAGAGGAACGCGACGTGATTTCGCACTGTGAATACCGGCCAGCTATCGTCGTGATTGGCGGCTCGGGTGGAATTGGCCGGGCGATTGCGAGCGTCGCGGCAAGGGAGCGCGGTGCGGTTGTGCTGGTTGCCCGCTCGCCCGAGGGTTTGGCCGCCGCGGCGTCTGAGGTTAGGGAGGCGGGCGGCGAGGCATTCACGCTCGAGTTGGATCTCGTGGCAGGCGATGCGCCGACGCGCATGGAGGGCTTTCTGTCCACACACGGCCTGGTCTGTGATGTCCTGGTCAACAGCGCCGGCTATGGCCTGCGGGGCGCGACGACGGCGCTGCCTATTGATGATCAACTGGGCATCATCGATCTCAACATACATTCCCTCACAGAACTGACCCTCCATTTTCTGCCGGGAATGGTGGCGCGCCGACGGGGCGGGGTGCTCAATCTCAGTTCCGTGGCCGGGTTCGTTCCCGGGCCTTATATGGCTCTGTACTTCGCCAGCAAAGCTTTCGTGCGCTTCTTCTCAGAGGCGCTTCACCAGGAATTGCGCCGAACCGGTGTGACGGTCACATGCGTTGCACCAGGCCCGGTGTCGACGGAGTTTCTCGCAAGATCAGGCGCCAATCAGACGGCGCTCTTCAACATCTTGCCCAAGGTGGATCCGGAGTATGTGGCCGAACGGGCGTGGCGAGGGTTCAAATCCGGTCGTCGCCTCGTCGTACCGGGAATCTCGGGCAAGTTGGCTGCCCTTGCGGCAGCGCTCCTGCCTTCAGCAGCGCTGCTGCCCCTGGTCGGCCGGCTGCAACGCGGCGGCAATGATCAATGTCCTTGCGGTTCAGGTATGAAGTTCAAGAAATGCTGCGGTACCCGCCAGATTCAGCTACGCCGGGGCCCTCGGGGAATTATCCCCTGAAGGACCAGCACGCCCGCTCGGGTGTAGATCTCCGCTCCCGGTGTCGCCGGATCGATCTCGACGGAAGCGTCGGGATAGAGCGTGGTGGCAAAGGACGAGGTCTTTTTGGCGCGCGCGCCGTCCGGCCCGTAGGAGAGAGAAACGGTGTTGGCGGCCTGGGTGACGGTCTTCAGCCGGTTGGCCTCGTCCCAGGCGAGCGTCCTGGTGCCGTCGGCGGTCATGTTGCCGTTGGCGTCATAGGTGAGCGTCTTGGCGCCGTCCGCGGTCGGGGCGTGCGGACGCGGCGATGTGGCCGAGGGATAGACATAGGTTCCGGCAACACGGGTGCGCGAGGTCAGATTGTCGTTGGCGGCATAGACGAACGTCTCGTCCAGCGTGTTGTTGCCAAGATTGTCGCTCGAAGTCAGCCGATCGGCCTTGTCGTAGCCATAGGTCCAGCTGTCGGAAGCGGTGAGCCCGGTCGTGCCGGTGATGCGGCCGATGAGATCGCGGGCATATAGATCGTCGAGCAGGACTGTTGCGCCCCTGGCCGTGGTGACGCGGGTCAGCCAGCGTCGGGTCAGTGAATAGCTGAAGGAGGTTTTTACGCCGTTCGCATAGGTGATCTCTTTCGTCTGGCCGTCGGCCCCGTAGATGGTCGAGGTGATGAAGCCGGAAGCCGAGAGCAACTTGTTGCCCACGGTATATTGCAGCGGTGCGGCCGCCGTGCCGAAGTCGAGCTGCACCGGCAGGTACTGGGTGCGCAGCGTCTGGCCGGAGGCATCGCGCACGCCGGTCGTGGTGTGCGTCAGCGTGCCGATGGTGACGTCCTGGCGGGCGAGCTTGCCGAAGCCGTCATACTTGTTGCCTTGAGTGGCCGCAGGGTTGGTGGATGTCGTCAGCTGGCCGATGTTGTAGAAGCCGGCCGCTGCCTGGTCGTAGGTGTTTTGGGTCAGCGTCACCGCACTGCCACCGGACGCCGTTGCCGTCTTCAGGGTCAGCCGGTCCATCTGGTCATAGGCGAGAGCGGTGACGGTGCCACGGGCATCCGTCTGGCTGGTCAGACGATTGGCGCCATCATAGATGTACGACCATGAGCCGAGATCCGGATCCGAGGCACTCAGCCGGTTGCCGACCATGTCGTAGCTGTAGGTCCAGGCAGAGCCGCCGGGATCGCTGACCCCGACCAGCCGGCCAAGGACATCGTAGCTGCGGCCCTCCGTCAGATTGAGCCCGCCGAGATCGCGCACGATTTGCACGACATGGCCGCGCGTCGAGGACACGCTCTTCGACTGGCGTGTGGTCGTCGCATTGATCTGGTCGGTCTGGGTGACCGCATAAAGCCGCGGATTGGTGCCGCTGCCGCTGTCGAGGCTGTGGGCAAAGATCGTCTGGCTGGCGTCGGCATAGACGGTCTTCACCGGCCGGTCGTTCCACTCGTAGCTGTTGGTGGACCACTGTGCCGTGTCGCCGACGAACCTTGGGAAGGCGGTGCGCAGGACATTGCTACGCAGATCGTAGTCGGTGTCGGCAATGCGCTTGGCGCCGGCCGCCGTCTCGCCAGGCGTTTCCACCCGATAGACGCGGCCAAGCCCGTCATAATAGGAGCGGACAAAATCCTCGCCCGCCCCATTGGGCAACGGCGTCAGCTTGGCCAGCGCCTGTGTCGCCGGATTGCCCTCGTTCTCGAAGCGCGTCTTGGCATAGGCGCCGGTGATGCTCTGCGAGACCTGGTAGGGCCGGCAGAACGGTAGCCGAACCGGCGACGCTCCTGCGCGATCGCCTTCATCCGCTCGCGAAGCTCGCGGTCGTCCGGCCTGCTGGTCTCGTAGCGAACCGTCATGCGGCAACAGCCGATGGCTTTACACGCCCGCCGTTCGCTCATCCCGAAGCCTTCCTTCAGGCGAGCGACAGCTTTCCGCTTGGCCGCGGGCGTCACCATTTCTTTCCCACAAGATCCTTCAACGCGGCATTGTCGAGCATGGCGTCGGCCAGAAGCCGCTTCAGCCGCGTGTTCTCGTCCTCCAGAGCCTTCAGTCGCCGAGCCTCGGAGATATCCATCCCGCCGAAGCGGGCCTTCCAGTTGTAAATCGAGGCGTCGCTGACCCCGTGCTTGCGGCACAGATCGGCAACCGATACCCCGGCCTCATGTTCCTTCAAAATTCCGATAATCTGCTCTTCAGAGAAGCGGCTACGTTTCATGTCCTGGTCCTCTCGATGGGCCAGAACGAAATTCAAACCGGATTAGATCAGAGGGGCAAGGTCACAAGCTTGAGGCAATGAGGTTGGTGAAGGATCGGGGCGTCGCGGTTACCCACCAGCCCGTGATCTTGATCTCCATGAGAATGTGCTGCGCAAATGGATCCGCGAGACGAGCGTTGATCCGCAGCATGCCTTTCCCGGTCATGGGCAGATGAAGCCGGAGCAGCTCGAGATCGACCGGCTGCGCAAGGAAGTCGCCAAAGTGAAGGCGGAGCGCGACATCCTAAAAAAGGCCGCAGCCTACTTGGCGAGGGAAGTGACATGAGGTTCGCTTTCATCGCGAGGCACCGGGGCATCTGGCCGGTGGCATGGCTGTGCAGTGCGCTGGATGTGTCCCGCTCGGGCTTCCATGCCTGGCTCAACCGCAGCCGTAGCGTTCGCTCCCGGCATGACGAGATCCTCGTTTCCAGGATCGACCGAAGCTTCAAAAGCAGCGACCGCACCTACGGCGCGCGTCGGGTCTGGCACGACGTTCTGGCAGAGGGGCTTTCCTGCGGACTGCATCGCATCGAACGCCTCATGCGGGAGAACGGCCTCCGGGCACGTCCACGCCGGCGCGGACTGCCGAAAGATACCGGCGAGCGAGCCGCCGTGTCGGACAACCTCCTCGATCGCGCCTTCGAGGCATCGGCCCCGAACCAGAAGTGGGTCGCCGACTTCACCTACGTCTGGACTGCGGAAGGATGGATCTACGTTGCCGCCGTCGTCGATCTGTTCTCCCGCCGTGTCGTCGGCTGGGCGATGAAGGCCGAGATGACCGCGCAGCTCGTCACCGACGCTCTCATCATGGCGATCTGGAGGAGAGGCAAGCCCGACAGCCTGTTGCACCACTCCGACCAGGGATCGCAATACACGAGCGAGCAGTTCCAGCGACTGATGGCCGACACGGCATCACCTGTTCAATGAGCCGGTCGGGCAACGTCTGGGACAACGCTGCGATGGAGAGCTTCTTCTCGTCGCTCAAGACCGAGCGCACAGCCCGCAAGGTCTACAGGACGAGAGATGACGCGAGGGCGGATGTGTTCGATTACATCGAGCGCTTCTATAACCCTCGGCGAAGGCACTCGACGCTGGGCTATCTGAGCCCTGTCGAGTTCGAGGAACAAGCTATGCTAGCTTGACCTCGTGTCCGAAAAACCGGCAGCAGGCCACAGGGTCAACGACTAGGCCAAGTTGCAGACCTGGGCTACTCACGCCACCGCCATTCGACTTTGAGAAAGATCAGGTAGACCGGTCGAAACGGCCCGATTTACGAAGCTTCGCAAGCAAGCTCGCTGCCGCGCCGCGGTAGTTGGCAGAGGCTTGCTCTGCCATCGGCAGCGAACTCCACGCGGTTAGTTCGGCCACCAAAAAGTCGTTGTCTGCGTCCACCGGCGCGGATCTAAGTTGTCCGTTTTTATCCATTACGATTGCTACCACGGTCTCGTTCGCGCCGTACCCTATCGCCGCCATCCTCTGAATGCGAGAATCGCCGTCCACGCGAACGTCGAACAAGACAGATCCGCCAGTTTTCTCCGCGATGTCATCCACTCGATCGGAAAACGCCCGATTCATACCGCCTGTGTTGGCGAGTGACTGCTCCAACAAGACCAGTTCAACATACTCCGCCTTCATGCCGTGACTATGGGGGCACAGGCGCAATCGGCAATCCTAGCAGGATCTTTTCACACAGGAATCCCAATGACATCATCCAACGCACCGCGGCGCGAACGCACAGCCGTACCCAATGCCATCTGTACGCCCATATGTGAGCGAGCACCACAGCGTCGCGCGCAACGGTGGAACGTCCTGCCAAGCGATCCTCAGATCGGCAAAATACGTACGTACGTATATTTGCATCAAGGCAATGGTGCCGAAGGGATGAAGCGGCCGGCCACGGAATGGGCTGGGTCAAGCCGGACCTGATCGGCCCTGTGAAGCACCTGCGCGGCGAGGAAGGCCTGCGGCACGCCTAGCAGCGCGTATGGAGGTGTCGTCCTAGTGCGGGCGGTTATTAGGATCGGCCTTGGCTGCACAGATTCAGGCAAGGTTCTGCTGCGCCAGATACATGCGATCGGTATCGGGGACAGCCAACTTGTGCATTGGTGCGGCGAGGAAACGAACGGCTTCAGCCTTTGCCCTTTCTGTCCAGATTGCCGTCAGGTGGCGAGCCGCCTTGCCTTTGCCATAGGCGCACCAGCCTTGACCGCCGCGTCGCTCGAAAGGTGGATCACGAGCGTGGCGCTCCTTTTCGCCCGCGGAGGCGGCGCCTGCCGCCTGGCGGACTTTCCCTGTCATTCGATGATCTTGACAACCTTGTGTGTGTCGGGGTCCACCACTACGGTTCGGTTGTCGATAACGGTGTAACGGTATTTAACGTTGGCAAGTTCATGAAGCTCGACGGTGTCGGGCAGCGTTGAGCCGATGTTGAGCTCCACGCCCGGAAGTTTCACCGATGCCAGCGGCTGCTTTTTCACGTACTCCTTAATGACCGTTTCCTTTTCAGGCTCGATGACCACCTCCTGAGCAACGCGGCCGCAACACCGGCCGGAAGCAGGAGTCCGGCCGCTGCGGTGGCAATGTGTATTCTCATGACTGCCTCCATCCATTCGAGCGGCCTAGAAAACGCCCTGCCGCGCGCGCCTACAGGCCGGATGGCTGCTAAACGCTCGCGAACATGATTGCTCCAACACCCCCCTCCTGGGTTCCTCCACCGGAACAACATGTCTCTCAAGACGTTTTGGTCAATCTCCTTTCATCATCGGCGACGAAGAGATTGAGTCGCCAACTGGCCCCGTCAGCGCGCTCTGGCGGGGCTTTTTTGCAACTGTGGTGGGGAGTAGCTGAGCCAGCTAACGTGTTGGAACTTCGATCAGGCACTTCGCGTTTTCAACTCGCGTTTGAGCGTCCGATGGACGGCCGGCGCGCGCGTCACACCACGCGAAACACAAGGAGAACATCATGATCCGGAAACTTTTGGCGACCACAGCGCTGGCCACGCTGCTGGCAACCGGCGCCTATACCGGAGACAAGCTTGCTGCCGCAACACAGCCTGAAGCCACGCTTGCAGCCCCTGCGGTCGTTCCCGATGGCAACCTAGTGACCAAATTTATCGGCACCGACGTCTACAATGGGACCGCTGACAATGCCGAGAAGATCGGTGACGTCAAGGACATAGTGCTCGCGAAGGATGGAACGGCCAAACTTATCATCATCGGCGTTGGCGGTTTCTTGGGAGTCGGTGAGAAGAACGTCGCCCTTGATTTTGCCAAGGCTCAGTGGGCAGAAAAGAACGGCAGCCGCTGGCTTGTCGTGCCGACGACCAAACAGGAACTAGAGGCGCAGCCCAGCTTCGATGCAACGGCATATGAGACAGCTTCAGCATCGAACGCGACCAAGCAGCCTGCAGCCACTGTTGACAAGACCTCCACCGGGGCCATTGACAGGTCATCGCTGACTGAAATGCCAATAGATAAGATCCGTGCAGAAGATCTGATTGGCACCACGGTTTACGGCGCCGACGACGCAAATGTCGGAAAGATTGGCGACGTCGTTCTGAGCGGCGACAAAAAGGTGGATGCAATAATAGTTGACGTTGGGGGATTTCTCGGCATCGGATCAAAGGAAGTCGCTGTTGGGATGGAGAACCTAAAATTCATGAGCGACAAAAACGGCAACAAGTATCTCTACACCAACTTCACAAAAGACCAGCTTGATGCCCAAATGGCTTACGACAAGGGCACCTATGCCCAGAATCGCGATAAGCAGCGCATGATTCTGAAGTAGCAGGTCCGCTATGCTTAAGAGCCCGGGTTGAGAACCGCTGGGCTCCTTGTTTGCCGGCAATCGCGATGTTCGTGATAGTCTCTCCCAAATTGCCGCGCTATACTTGAGCAAATGCAGTGAAGTTTTTGCCACCTTCTCAGCCTTCCAAATGACGTGCTTCTGTTGATGAAACGGCTGGCTGTCGTACGAGATTAAAAAAGGTCAGAAGGAAAAGTAGCGATGATCAAAAAGCCCCCCAGCCGAAGCCTTGGCACGCGCCAGCTGATCCCGCTGAGGAACCTTTCGATCGAGCGTAATTTCAAGACACGGATCGTTCCCATTCGACCCCTACTCCAATTCGCCCCGCTGGCTTCGCCCGGCGGCTTTTTGCTGCGTCGCCAATAATAATCGTCATGAGTGATCCGCTGTTCGGGAACGTATGGTGTCCATTTGCATTTCCTTTGAACACCAAAGGAGGAAAGTGTGAACTGGGATCAAATCAAGGGAAAATGGATGCAGTTCAAAGGCAAAGCGAAGGAGCAATGGGGTGATCTTACCGACGATGATCTTGATCGCATCGAGGGCAATCGTGACCAACTCGCCGGACGTATTCAGGAGCGATATGGAATTGCCAAGGAAGAGGCAGAGCGCCAGATAGACGACTGGTCCAGACGACTCACCTAGCGCCGGATCTGTATCGATTTCTTGGCCCCAAAAGGCGAATTGCGAGCCGATGGTGAAATATTGCTCGCGCATCACAAGCGCGGAATGTGAGTTACGTGGGGGGCTCGCCCATCTCAGGCGTTGGCGGCAGCCAGCTGATTGAGCTTCGACCCTAATGCCGCGACGCGCGCAGCCTGTCGTACAGCTCGCGCGGCGCGACATCGTATTCTTTTGAAGGCGCGCGAGAAATGCATGCTCGAATTGAAGCCGCTGGCGAAAGCGATCTGATCGCGGAACTTATATCCATATCCTGCGGCGGGCCGATGGTTTCGGGGACACTCACATCGCCGGATGTGGCGACGCAAGTGCCCCGAAGCCCCTCGAAATTGCGATGCAACTCAGGCCACCATTGTCAGCATTTCTATACCGTGATGCTGCATCGCCGCGCCGATCCGGGCGAAGTTGGGCTGCGTCTGCGGCTCGGCCGTGCCGATGTCGCGGAAGAAGACGACCATAGAAGATTCGATTAGCACGAGCATCCGCACGGGGTGGCTGCTGTCGTTCGAGTAATTATGCGGCTCTCTGGCGCCGATACGGGCCTGGATCGTCACCTCGGGCGGGCCACCCGCGGCTTGCGGTGGCGGGCATGAGCGTGGCCCTACTGCTGCCACGTGAGCCGGTTCATGGGTACGTTTGCTTCGGCCAACTTGGCTAGCGCTTGCTCGACTTTCTGCGCCGAGGCGTCCGTGCGCTTGATGTGCCGCACCATTTGCCTCCTCAGTCGCGCGAGCGTTGCGGCGCGATATACGTCGCCGTATCTCGCAGTTTCAAGGTGGAGGGTCGCGAGCCTCATGGGCGACGATTCCAATTATCTAGCAGTAGAATTCGCGTATCCGCCTTTCGTTCCGATGTCCGACCTTACGCTCGCAAAGGGCTGGCCGGAGGGCCGCGACGAATGAGCGTCTGGTCACATGTTGCTGGCGGTCGAATCGGTGGCCGCGATCGATACGCTGGCCTCTGCAACGGCTTGGGCGGAACATCGGCCATCGACGAGCGGATCGGCTTCAAAAGGACCGGCATGGGAGCTTGGCGATTGCGCAGCGGAGATCTTGGCAACGAAGTCGCGTATTTCCATGGGTACACTTCCCGAGCAGCTTCCCGTAGTCACGATAGCACCGCCGCGTCACTTGGCAGCTGCAAATGAGGATCCGCCCGCCACTCCTCGATTTGGCGGGCGGATCCTATCAGCGCAGGAAGGGACTTTAGCTGCGCAGATACTATTTCTGGGGACTGTTTGGAGCATCATTTCTGGCTAAAGACCATCAACTCGCGACTATTCCAATCACCAAGAAGGTGATGGAGATGGCGAAAACCGGTGCAAGCAGCCAGCGAGCTTCGTGAACACTGTTCTCCATAGGCTCTCCTCCCTTAAAGGACCGTAATGAGTACGAACAGACGCAGTTCCGGGCGGCGGCGTATGCGGGGGCCATTGCGCGCAGCAACTCAGACTAAGGTCCTACGCGCGGCAGACCGAAGGCTCAGTTCGGAACGTCTGCGGAAGCTGCAGGTTTGGGGGAGCTTTGGCGCAATTGTTCCGCGCTCACGACCCTACAAGGAGATAGCTATGAGAATGCATCTTTCCACCGCAGCGGCGGCATTTCTGCTGCTGGCCGGTGTCGGTGCCGCCGCCGCCCAGGACGTGGTCATTGACCCGCAGCAGGAAACCGTCATCAAGGAATATGTGAAAAAGCAGCCGCTCGCTTCGGTGAAAGTCCCTGGGGTAGAGCTGAATGTCGGCTCGACGCTCCCGGACAGCGTCGAGCTTCATGAAGTCCCCAACGTCAAATATCGCTACGTCGTCGTCGACAACCGGACTGTTGTCGTTGACCCGGGCACACGTAAAATCGTGAAGGTCATCCAGTAACCTGAACGTCTGAGAAGACCGCCCGCCGTGCCGAAGGGTGCGGCGGGAAGCCAAGCATGAGCTCTCCAGAATGCGAGGCGCTGCAATGTCCCTCTCTCCCAGTCTATCCTTCGTCGGTCTGACTTTCCAATGCCCGCATTGCAACTTCGCCGTCGTCAGGAACGGCAGCTGGTTTCAGGTCGTTTCCCATTACAAATGCGAGGGATGCGGACGCGAGGTCCGGATTACGTATCCTGATAAGATTGGCATCTTCCAGAAGCACGCGCACTTGGCCATGCCCCCGCCGGGAGCGAGGTAGATTTGCAGGCCCGAAAGTGAGTTCGAACTGCTGGGCGTCGAGTGCGAGCGGGCAATGCGGCATTCGCCTGAGATCGGCACGCGGAGGGCTACATCAGAGCAATGAAGACCACCGGTGCGAAGATCAGGAAGATCGCCATTACTATGGTCACGGTAATGGCAAGGCGCTCGGTTCGCCTGACGAGGGGAGAGACCTCCTCGTCGCTCGACGAAATGAGATCAACCACCGAGAAATTTGTTGGGTCAGGAGTTTGATTGTCATTTGCGGGTCGGCTTGCGACCTCATCTACGTCCTGTCTGCTCTGGATAAGGGTCGGCGCAAATATGTCGGTTCGGCTTTCATCAATTCGAGCCGGGCGATCCGCGAGCGGCTATGGAAGCGGGTCCAGGAGCATGCCGGGTCGCCGCCAAAGGGGATGAAGCGGTCAGCGACGCAATAGGTCAAGCCGCGGATCAAAGCCCGCGTGAAGCATTTCAGGGGCGAGGAAGATCTTCGGCACGCCTCGCTGCAGGATTTTTGGGATGAAGACTAGAACGCCCTTTGTGTCTCGAAGGCGCGACAACGCAAAGTTCACCGGCCCGGCCAAGCGCGACTATTTGACAAGCGCGCAAATGGCGTATGCTGTCAGCGTCCAAGCTGTTGGAGACGTAGTCGCTACATGCGCTTGTGCTACCCACCCTGGAGCTGGGGAAGTAACCGGCAAGCTCCTAGAAATCAGAGCATTTGAATTTGACGCGCTGGCACCGCCACCTATGACGACTTTTGGCTTGGGACACCAAGCCTGTGCGGATTTGTCTGGGCTTGTATCACTCGCGCTTGCATACTGGGTGATTTCCCAACCGCCGACGCCGTCCTTCCCCGCTGGACCCTCAGCCCCCATTGCACCTTTAGATCCCTGCTTGCCGGGAAGACCTTGTGGACCGATAGGCCCTGAGGGGCCTGGGGGGCCTGCAGTTGTGCAACCTGCAAGGACCGCGACGCATGCTAGAGTGGTAGTAATTCTCATGACCACCTCCCCGGTTTCCCGGTGAGCCTGACGACAAAAAACATTCACCAAATCAAACCAAATGTACCACCACGCGATTGTCGTGGATAGGAACGCGATCGGCGGCTAACGGAACGTCGCATATGCGCCGTGACTACGGGCAGCCAGGAATCGTGGCGTAAGTGTTGACGCGCCTTCCTTGCGGCCTCTTTCAAGGTTATCGGGTCATCGTCCAGAAGGCTTTCGCGGGAGCGCGTCATGGCCTACGCTTTCGCCGTGCATCTAGGCGGGCCTGGAAATCGCTTGCGTCGATAAACAATCGAGGCAAACGTGGTGACGGCAATTTGGCGGCGGATGTCGTTCTCGCCTGCCTAAATGCTTCGATGTCTCCGGGTTCATACCGCCGCGTTTCCCGCTTCCCACCGAGTCCGACGTTCACATACGGGATCTCGCCAGCGACTGTCAGCGCCCGCAGGTGCTTCTCCGATATGCACAGATCCCGTGCAGCTTCAGCAGGGGATAGGAGCGCGTCGGTCATAGGCGGATATCGTCTTTAACCGCTACCTGGTTCTGGTCCCGCGAAGCCAGATATTCCGCGAGTGTGTCGAACTCCTCCGGTGCAGTCCCCACAGTCGAAGGGGCGCCACCAGGGACCAGCCGCACGGTAACGCCGCCAATAATCACCTCGGCGATAAAGCCGGCCTTCGCAGCTCCCTTGCATATAGCCGTCACTTGACGGGCAGAGACAGCAAGCTCGCGGGTCATCTGGTTTCGTCCCAGCTAGGCTCGGTATTCATTCGCCCATATTTCTGTACATCTTCCGCTCTTACCTAAAGAGCCGCAATTGGTAGCTCTCTATGCTTGGGCTTCGGCGCCCTCCAGGCCGAGTTCGACAGGATCGGGGACCGTCGTCGCGAAGATATCGAAATAATTTCGCCGTTTCGCGGGCGATGCTTTTCGACTTTCTGAGAAACCGTCTCCTTGAGGCGCTCAGCGCTAGGTTTTAGGCTTTCTTCGGCAACCTTAATCCGCGCGTCGAGAGCCGCTACGTCCACTGTCGCCTCCGTTTGGTTTCCAGATCCGCCATTCGACGCCGCTTTAGCGCGTTTCGCAGGCTGGCTTGTAATTCACGATGCGAGTTACGGGCTCCTTTGTTGCTGGTGCCGCTTTCATGGTCGCAGCGACGGCCGGCATCACCGCGGCGCCGTTGAATGGTGATGACATTCCCTTTTCGGAATCAGCCATACCTGTAGTTGGGGCACCGGCATCTTCGGCGGGCTGGCCAGCCCGGTTGTAATCGTCGGTCAAAGCCGGAACCGGCTGTACCGGGAGATATTCGATAGGTGGCACATCCGGCATGTGAGCCTGCGAAAAGGCTTCCTCGGACTTGAATGGCTGCGTCTCGAAAAAGCGCAGCTTGTCGCCGAAGATCGGGCGCTGGCCTTCAACAAGCGGTACCATCTTTCTCTCCGGCATCTGCCGGATCTCCTGCGGCATCATCAGGTCACGCTCGCGAATCTGTTCGACCTTCGTGCGGCTTGGCAGGCCGAAGAGCTCGATCGTGCGGGATTCCGACTGGTAGCGGATGGTCCGTTTGCCGAGCGCACGGGATGCATGGTCGGCGGTCGCCTGATCATTCGCGCCTAGAATGAGCAGATAACCACAATTGCCGAGCAGCGAATGCCGGGAGGTTTCGCCGTAAATCTCGTCGAGATTCTTCAAGTCCTGGATGATGATGGCGAGTTTGATGTTATAGCCTGCCACATAGGGCAGCTTGGTCATGATTTCATCCATCTTCTTCAACTGCCGAAACTCGTCGAGCAGGAAGTAGACCGGCAGTGAGTTCGGATCGTGCTCGAGGGTAAGAATGTCCATTGTCTGTTGCACGAACAGCGTCAGGAGCGGCTTGAGCAGCGTGATATCCGTGATGTTGGGCGCGAGGTAGACAGAGATCGGCCGACGCTTCATCGCACGGAGATCCATGTCGGTGACGTTCGTCGCAGCGACGACACGCTCGTTCTTGAATGGCCGCATCGCCTTCTGAATATCGAGCAAGGCCGAAGCGGCGGCGCGCTCGGAAAGGGCCAGATAAGCGTTGAAGCTTTCCAACGTGAATTTGGACAGGTACGGCTCTTTTGCCTTGATGAATTTCATCAACGCCTGCAGGTCGACGCCGCTGTTGAAGAACGAGTTGACCTCCCCGAGATTGCGCCGGCCGTTGTAAAACGGGCTTTCCAGCACATAGCTGATAGCGCCTGCCATGACCTGTTGAGCGGTCGCCTGCCACACCGAGTTTTCGGATTCAGTGTTTTCGGGAACGAGAATGCTCGCCGTGTTCTGGATATCGGTCGTGCGATTTTCACGTTCCTGGCGAGTGAAGTCGAGAGGGTTGTAGCGGTTCGTCCGCTCCGCGCCTGGCGCGAAAAGGAAGACCTGGCTGCTGTTGCGCCGGCGACAGCCGGCCGTCGCTTTGAAAACCTCTCCCTTGAGGTCGGTAACGATCATCGACCCTTCATGCATGAGAGCAGATGGTGACGAGCATCCTTGGTGCGCAGGATTTTGCGGCCGATACGGCCAAAGATATGACCGGACTTGCGAAACCACTTGCCGCGGCGCAGAGCAGCGATGTCCTGAAAGGCCGCGTCACCGAGCGGGCTGGTTTGCGTCCGAAGGCCGACGTAAGCGACGAGGCCGCCGGCGAGAAGCGCGGGTACATCCGAGCCGATCGCGACCTTCTGTAGAGCAGGATTACCCGCAAAGTGCCAAAATTGCTGGATCGGAACGAATGGATTCGTTGTGATCGTCGTTTCCAGGATCCGGCCGTCTTTGTAGAAGAGTTGCAGACCGAGGCCATAGCCGAGCATCCATACGGCGAATGCAACACCGAGGCAGAAGATCAGGAAGACGGCCTGGTATCCCTTGCTCATGATTCGTGCCGCGCGAAAAAAATCTCTGAAACGCCGCGCTTGCCGCCCTCACGGCGCAACTGAATGACGATCGGGATCACCATCTGGATATACGACGTGAGGTCCTGCTTGGTGAAACCGGCCGACATACCGGCCTGCTGCATCATCATTGCCAACTGCTCATACGCCCCTAGAGGCGTGTCGGCATGGACCGTCGACATCGAGCCCGGATGGCCGATGTTGATGGCGCGCAGGAAGGAAAATGCTTCCGCGCCGCGAATCTCACCAACGAACAGCCGATCCGGCCGCATGCGTAGTGACGCCTCGAGCAAGTGCAGGATCGTCACGTCGGCGGCACCCTGGTCGCCTTTCGACGCGATGAGATGCAGCTTGTTCGGCTGCGGAGGAAAGAGCTCTCTGGTGTCTTCGAGGGTCAGAATACGTTCGTGCAGGTCAACGCTCTTCAGGCACGCATTGAGAAATGTGGTCTTGCCAGACGATGTGTGCCGCCACTGATGGGGATCGAAACACGTTTGGTGATCGCGTGTGGATGAACTCCTAGATGGCGTTCGAGCGGAGATAGCCGATCAGCTCGCGATCGGTGTCGCTTAGTCCTCCGACGGCCACCGAGACCTTTTGAAGCGAACCGTTGTCGCGATATTCTTCCAGCGTAAAATTGTTCACGACCTGCTTGCGGATGGAACTGGCCCCGCCTTCCGGCGCGGCAGGCGGAAGAACGACATGGATGCGCTCGCTGGTTGGCAAAGCTGCGCTCAGGATCGGCCTATTCCGGCTGATGAACTGCTCAGTTGCGCCGGCAACGCGCTCGCCGATGTTTTGGATTTCTTCAGCAGTCAGAGCATCGACCTTGTGAAACTCCATGTGATCGGACCCAAGCCGTTCGACATAGACGTGGCCCGGCTTGTTGATCGAGATTTCAACGACAGCCGGGTCATCCAGGAAATCGACCGGGAACAGGGGATCGGAAAATCCGGAAATCCCCGCCTGCGATCGACGCTGCTGGAAATAGCGTGGTCTGGTTGCGGCACCAGCCCGCCTCGGCGCTCAGCCGCTGGTTCAACGAGCGAGTTGCCCAGAATGGCGGAGGCTTCAAGAAGGTGATGATTACCGCGCTGGCCCGCAAGCCGGTCGTGGCTTTGTGGAAATACGTCCGCGCCGGCGTGGTGATCGAAGGAGCCTTTGTGAGACCATGACGATCTGACCGCATTCCAGGGCCTGATCGGCCCCGCCGGAACCAGGTGGACGACCGCATTGCGGCATGGCTTTGAACCCGTCATCGAGACTGGTCTCGTCCTCCTGAGCCCTTGCCGCCGCAGGCGGGATTATGGTGCAGCCGCTCGAGCGGCGACCGGATGTGAGGTTGATACGTGCAAACGCGCGGATCAGGAAACGGGCTCAGACCTCAGGTTCATGTGCGGTTGGGATCGCGCTGCTTGTGCCGAATGCATGGGCTGAAGGGCCGATGGCTAGCATCGTTCTCGTGGGACTAATGCTGAATCCTCCCTATACGGCCTCTCTTCTGGCTGGTCTGGCGCCGGTCCGGCCTTGGCCTGCAACGGCTTCGCCGACCTTCTTCCGCTGCGGCTTTGCCGCACCCCTCGCGGGACAACAAGCTCGGCTGCCGCCGTCCTTCGCTCACGCTGCGGTCCACAGGATGCAGTCGGCCCGATCGTCGCCTCACGACCGCTATCGAGAGCGCACAGGGCGGCTTCGGCAACCAGTCAGGAGAACGACAATGGCTACCATCGGCAACTTCCAGCAATCGGACAACAACGAGTTCAGCGGCGAGATCGTCACCCTCTCCCTCCAGGCCAAGAAGGTCCGTATCGTACCGATACGCGCGCCAGCGGCGAAAACGCTCCCAGCCACCGGGTCTTCGTCGGCCGCATCGAAATCGGGGCCGCCTGGTCCAAGCAGTCCAACGAGGGTCGCAGCTACCTGGGTCTCAAGCTCGACGACCCGAGCTTCACCGCTCCGATCTACGCCAACCTCGTCGAGGGCGAGGACGGCCTGGGCTACAGCCTCATCTGGTCACGACCGAACCGTCGCAACGGCGACTGAGCAGCCTTGACAGGACGTTTCGCGCCGAGCGGGGCGTCCTCCAGAAACGACCACTCAGCAGCTCAGAGCCACAGCTTGACGAGCGGCCCCTCATGTGAGGCCGCGATGGGCGCGGCCCGAGAAAACAGAGGAACACCACAATGGCGACGATCGGCACATTCTCCCGCACCGCGAACGGCTTCTCCGGCTCGGTCAAAACCCTGAACCTCAACGTCAAGGTGGTGACGTTCGCCCCGGCCGAAGGCGACAATGAAAAAGGTCCGGACTTCCGCATCTTCGCCGGCGCCATCGAGTTCGGGGCGGCATGGAAGAAGACCTCGCGCGAGGGCCGCGGCTATCACTCGGTCAAGCTCGACGATCCGAGCTTCCCGGCTCCGATCTATGCAAGCCTGTTTGAGACCGACACCGACGGCGAGTTCTCGCTGATCTGGTCTCGCCGCACCGCAGAGTGATCCGACTAAACACGAAGCCCCGCCGCAAGGCGGGGCTTCTCCATGTCAGGTACGCCACTGCATGGACCCCTTATCAGGTGCAGCACGCTATACTTTGACGGGTGCCTTGCGCGCCTTCTTCACCGGCGACTTGACTGCCGTTGCGGCTGGTGTCGCTGCTGCCGCGCGAGCAGATCGTTTTGGTTTTTCTGCCGCAGCTATTTCTGGCGCTGCCGCCTTGCGTCCCAGGCCTGTTGATTTCGCCAGGGCCGAGCGGGTGGCTGCGTAATTCGGCGCCACCATCGGATAGTCGGAGGGCAGGTTCCATTTCTGCCGGTATTCGTCCGGACTCAGATTGTAATGCGTTCCGATATGCCGCTTCAAGGATTTGAACTTTTTCCCGTCTTCCAGGCAGATGATGAAATCAGGTGACACTGACTTCTTGATCGACACCGCCGGCTCCAGTTTGGCTGCGGTCGGAGCCACAGGTGTACCGACCCCTTGCAAAGCGACATAGACATCCTCGATCAGCTTCGGCAACTCGCCGACCGGCAGCGGATTGTTCGAAACGTAGGCGGAAACGATGTCGGCGGTGATTGATATGAGATCAGCCTGCTTGTTTTGCTCGCGGGCAACGGTCATTAAGTTTCCTCTTGTCTAAGGGGTGCATTGAAAAACGGATAATCTGTCTATTGCCGTCAGGCAATGATTTCGTCCTGCCTCCAACAAACCTCATCGGTTGCAAATATCAAGCCGCCAAGCTTCGCTTCCCATCGTTCTGCACGGCTGCGGATAAAGTTCCGATAGCGTGGGACTATGAACAAACTTTCTCCTCGTCTCCCCGCGCGAGGCCGCAGACCCTACGTTCGCCGGCCCCACGAAACCTCGCTGCTGCACCGCAGATTGAGCGATAAACATGCGCGCACAATCTTTGTCGTCGCGACACTTGGCGGCGCGGTGCTTGTCGCCACGTCGGAGTGAATTGGACCTTCGGGCGCAGTTCATCTGGAATGCATCGGCGACGTTCAGGTTAGGCTGTACCTCGTCGGTCAACAGGTCCGGCAGGCTTATTTCGGGGCGCGGCACCTAACGCGGGCCGGAACATAGTTGAGCATCTCGCTGACGCTATCGCAGATGCTGTGCAGGGTCCCACCGCAATGGTCGCAGACGGAGCTGTCGACGTCGATGACCCGTTCAATGCGCGGCGGATGATCGGGCAGCGGCTGGCGCTCTGGTTGCGCTTTTCCGGGTTCGCCACCGGCGCGGAATGACGTTCGCGCACTCGCTCGATATCGCTTTCGATGTCCTCCAGGGCAAGCTCGAACTGGTCGGGGTCCATGCGCTCGGATACCCAGAAGGGATCCGTCTTGGGCTGCTCCTGGATCAGTATGGCGAGCCCGTCGAGCCCCTTGCGCATGTCGGTATGACCGAGCGCCAGATGCACCTTCACGCCCGCCCGAACGACGATCATGATGCGTTCTCCTTTGCTGCGAGATGCAGCTTGACTGCATCTGCATTGGTGCCGATGGATGCAAAGACGCGCCGCCCGTCGTCCAGTTGGACTGCCATCATGCCGTCCGGCGGATGCACGAGATTGCGCAGGGCAGTCGGTGCCGGCGGTTCGTTTTCCGCCCCATGGATGAGCGCAACCGTTGCTAATTGCGGCGCCTTGCGAGCGGTTAGGCGGAACTCGACACGCCAGCGGAAGGCCATGCTGGTGGCCATCCCATCTGCTTCTGTGCGGCGCTGAAGCGGCGCCGGTTCGACCGCCCGTCAACCTGCGGTGTCAAGCGATATTGGCGCCGCACGCAATTAGCAGCGCTGCTTAATTGAGCTCCGGCACTCGGATGCAACGGAGATCGCCAGTCCACTTCGAATTCGAATTCCTCAAGACGAGCGCGCCATTTGCGCAGCGCATGGGGGCGAAAGCCCGAGCGCCACGGCATATTCGGCAGGCCCCAATCCGCTCCAGTTCATCGCCTCCACATGCATGCCCCAGAACGCCTGCAGGGCAAATCGGATCGTGTCCGTACGCACGCTGTAGCAGTAGCGGCGCGGGCTCTTGCGTCGCTTCGGCGGCCCTTTCTTGCCCCGCTTTTGCGGCTTTCCCCGGCGCAATTTCCGCAGATATTCCGCACGTTTGCGCCGATCTTCCGCGCTCACCAGATGACGCACCCACAGCTTGAAAGTCGTCATCGAAAGCTTGCGCCGGCGGCAATATTCCTCCACCTCAAAACGGCCCCGATACCAGGTCGCGACATGCGTCGACCAGTACGAGTTATTGGCCTTGTTCCAGGAACGTTGAGGCACCGCCGGAGATCCTCCTCGACAACAAGGAACCTCATCAGTTGCGAGATCGCGCTATCCGAAAGATATGCAGGATCCGGACGGTTACCGAGGGTGGTGGGTGACAGCGAGGGTGGTGGGTGACGGCAAGATAAAGCGAGCTGGCGCTCGCCCTCGCTTCGCTCGTAAGTTGTTGTCTGCACATTGTTTTTCCGGGCGCATGCGGACGCCAAGGGGCACGACGTGAGGTGCGGTGGCTCACGGCTATCGGCTATGCTATTGATCTGAAACGCAAGCCTGTGGTGCCGCAGCGATGTGCGATCCGCCGTTTTAGGCCGCAGCAAGTCTTTGCGCGCCCTAGCACGCGTCGCGCTCCGGCCATCTTGAAGCACCAAATGCGACTCCCGATGCTGTCGTCATGGCAGATCGTGACAGCGACAGATTCCAGGTTCGCACCGGCCGGATGCGGGATGGCGGCGCGCCGGTCAATTCGCGGACGCTGCCCTTCGTGCGCCAGGTCGAGATCGCTGTCCGCAAGCAAGGCGGCAATCCCTTTCGCATCGGCGGAAGCAGCGGTGCCGGGAAGGGGAGTGGCCGCTTCAACGCCCGCGGCCGAGGCGGCAAGATGGCGGCAGGGTTGCCAAAGAATGGTGGCGGATGGAGGCAGGGCGGCAATGGCGTCCGCTTTCGCTCGCGCCGCGTCGTGGTAAAGGCACGCGTCGTCAAGCTGCCGGCGCGAGGGAAGGCGACCACCGGGCGCGGCCAAAAGTTCGTGACGACCAGCAAGGCGGTTGATGCGCATCTGCGCTATCTCCAGCGCGATGGTGTGACCAGGGACGGCGAGAAGGGCAGGGTATACTCGGCCGTCGACGACGAGGCTGATGGCAAGGCCTTCGTCGAGCGCGGACGCGGCGACCGGCATCAATTCCGCTTCATCGTCGCGCCGGAGGATGCCGCGGAGATGGAAGACCTGCGCTCCTTCACCCGCGATCTCATGCGGCAGATGGAGACCGACCTTAGCACGCGCCTCGACTGGATCGCCGTCGACCACCACAATACCGGCCATCCGCACACCCACATCCTGGTGCGCGGCATCACCGATGGCGGCAAGATCCTGAACATCGCCGGCGACTACATCGCCCATGGCATCCGTCACCGGGCAGGCGAGCTGGTCGAACGGGAACTCGGGCTGCAAAGCGAGATCGAAGTCGCCCGCAAGCTGGCCAGCGAGGTGGAAGCCGAACGGCTGACCCGCCTCGACCGCATGCTGATCGCCGAACAGCAGGAGCACAATCTTGTCGATCTGCGTCCCAACGCCAGCGACAGCTACACCATTTCCAGCAACCGCTATCTGCTGATCGACCGGGCGAAGACACTGGAGCACTTCGGCCTGGCGAGCGAGATCGAGCCCGGCCGGTGGGTGATCTCCGACAGAGCCGAAAGCACGTTGCGAGGACTTGGCGAGCGCAGCGACATCATCAAGACCATGCATCGGGCACTCGAGGAGCACGGTCTCGCCGATGAGCGGGGTGCGGCCCAATATGTCATGCACCGGCAGACCATCACCGAACCGGTCGTCGGCCGTGTGCTCGCCAAGGGCCTTGCCGGCGACGAGATGAGCGATCGGCTGTCGCTCGTCATCGATGGCGTCGACGGTCGCACCCATTATGTCGAGACCGCGGATGCGGCAAAGCTCGACGACATCCAGCGCGGCCATATCGTGGCGCTTGATCCGATCCTGCCGAAGGAGGAGCCACGTGCGGCCGACCGCAACATCGGTGTCGTGGCGGGCGACGATGGCATCTATCGGCCGAGCACACACCTGGAGGCGATCCGCGAGACATTTTTGCAGCAGGGCAAGGACCCGGACGCCTTTGTCCGCTTCCATGTCCGCCGTCTCGAAGCGCTGCGCCGGGCCGGCCATGTCGAGCGTATCGACGAAGACCACTGGCGCATTCCAGAAAACTTGCCCGAGCGCGGCATCGCCTACGATGCGCGCAGCCGCGGAAAGGACTTCTCCCTCCGCCTGCTCTCGACGCTCGATCTTGACGCGCAGATCGGCAGCGACGGTGCCACCTGGCTCGATCGGGAGCTTGTGGCCAAAGCCCCTGTGCCGCTGGTCCGGTCAGGCTTTGGTCTCGACGTTGACAACGCTCTCGACAGACGGGCTGCCCAGCTCGTCAGGATGGGCTATGCCGAACGCGATGCGACTACCGGGACTATCACCTTCTCGCGCGATCTTGTTGCCACGCTGGAGCGTCAGGAGGTCACGCGCGTCGGCAAGGAAATGGCCGCCGCGCGCGGCCTCACCTTCGCGCCAGTCCAGCGCGGCAACCGTGTCGGCGGCACGCTCCTCGGCTCGGTCCGCCTTGCCAGCGGGCGCTTCGCCATGCTGGACGATGGCCTCGGGTTTCAGTTGGTGCCATGGCAGCCGATGTTTGAGAAGCGCATTGGTCAACACATCACCGGACTCGTGCAAGACAGCGGCGGTATCGACTGGAGCTTCGGCAGAAAGCGCGGCGTTGGGATCGGGATGTGAGATGGGTCTGGACAACGCAGCAAATGAACTGTGACTTCCTCAACGAGTGAGAGCGCTAGTTCAGGCCTCGCGCGATGAGCGCGTGTCTGACTGCATGTGGACGATAGGAGCGAACGCGGGTCACTCAGGGCTTTGGCGAGCTTTGATAAGTCTCACTCCAGGTCCGCTACCGTTCTCGAGCATGAATTCTGTTCCGGCATCGGTCAATGCCTTGAGAATTTTCGCTGCGGTTCCGGGGCGCCCCCCGAGTGGGCCGTCTTCGGCCTCCAGACGAGCTATGGTTGGCTCAGACACCGAAGAGTGGCGTGCCAGGTCCGCCTGGGACCACCCAAGCAAGGCGCGCGCCGCTTTGATTTGGCGCGTACTAACCGTCTGCCGCAGTTTTGATAGATTTTCTATTGACATTCGGCGTGCCCAATTGATATTTTTTCTATCAATGCCTGATCTCGTAGCGTGCGTATCAACCAGCGCCGCGGGACGGAATTGGCCGCGGCGGCGTTGGTGCACTTTAGCCCCAACACTGCTCTAGCCTGCAAAAAATAGCTGGACAGGATGTCCGCACATCCCACCCAGCTGACCACAACCGAAGCTTCTGAGGAGCTCGGATCATGGGTGATTCCGAGAATACCACGACTCTGCCTTTCGTCACTCGCCGACAAGTGCTTGCCGGAACCATCGCGGCTACCACAGCGTGGCAACTCGAAGGTAACGCGTCCGCAGGCGACGCCGGAAGGACGAATGCGCCTTCTGACCCAGCGCTGGCGCTTTGGCGGGAATGGGAGAAAACCCAGAAGCTGACCGAGCGGCTTTGCCGCAAGCAGCAGCGCCTGGAGACGAGGCTTGTCTCGAACGTCGGCTTTCCTTGCGCAACCGTGTGCCTGCCTGAGGGTGAGGATGTGACGGTCCACTCGATCGAGGCGCTCAATGAAGTGCTCGGCAAGCGCCCGGACACAGCGGATCTCCGGGAAAAGGCGGAAGCTGACCTCGCAGCGCATAAGGCACGCTGGGACACGGCTGCGGAGGAGGGCGGCTATGCTGCGGCCCTTCGAGCTGAGCGCGAGGCTGCCAACCGGGCGCAGGATCTGATGCAAGCGCTCTCAACGACACCTGCCACGACTGTCGCCGGCGTGGCGGGTAAGCTCGATGCCGTGTTGCGCGAGGGTGAGGCCTGGGTGGAATGCTCCGTGTTTCCCTGGCCGCAAATCCGTTCGGCGCTCAGCGATCTGGTACGGATCGCCCAGCAGACGACGGACGACAAACCGCCCGCACCTGGCGGGCTGGCACCCGTCTCCGCGAGAAACGGCTTAAGAGCCGGTTGGCCTCGTAACGGCGGCTTGCTTGACTGAGATACGCGGCTGATCTCTTCCGGTCGAGTGGCTGCGCGGAAATAAGCCACCCATTTCATGACTTACGTCGTGGCAGGCCATTTTGTTTTGGGACGCAATTCTCGGGGAGCGGCTGTCTTTTGCAGAAGTGGGGATCGGTGAAATCCAACTCTTCGACTGAGCCGGTGATCAAGCCCCAACTCCGCTGCCGATCGATCGGGACTTCATAAAAGTCGTCGCCGCCATGCTTGAAAGCCTCATCCTCCAGCGCGACGGCTACGCCCATTTCCCGGAGATATTGCTTCTTCTGCAGGTGAGCATTGGCTAGAACCTTGGCAACCCTCTTGGCGGATTTTATTTGAGTGAAGGTCCTGTCGCCATTTGAGTACAGGACGGCTTGTCCCTTGTGGACCGCGATAAAGTTGCGGTCGCTGTTGAGCCTTTTGACGCCACCAGCAAGGAACAAGGGGCAGGCAGACAGGCAGTTGGCTTCTTCGAATCGACCTTGGCCGTCAATCTCTGGCATCGTGCGACAGACCGAGGCTTTGTCTTTGCAAACTACGGGTGAAGTCCCAATAGCGATTGTCAGCTTGTTCTTTCTGGCGATCCTGCCGAGTTCCTGGGCGGACTGACGGTCACCACCATTCGATGCCAAGACGATGGGCAGGTGAACTGCGCCGAGGCTCTTCAGCAGCTTGCGCAAAGCCGATGGGGACGAGGTTTCAATCGAACCTGCAGCGTAGATCCACGCAGGGCAGGTTGGTTCACATGCGGGGTCCGAGTTCCGGATCACCTGGAAGGTCATGACAGTATCCGGGGCCCATGCCAGTGCCGGCATCGTCGGCAGTGCTGCAAAAAAGGCCACAATCAAGAGCACAGCACGGCAGAGAGATCGAAAGAAAAGCAAAGCTGCCCCCCGGAAGCATTGTTAGAGAGCAACGAGGTGAACGCTGCACGATGGTTTTGTCAACTCGGTCGATTCATCCGTCGCTCGCGCGCCGTCTTTCCGAGCCAAAGGAAGCTGTGATTGCGACGGCATATATGCCGGTGCTGACATTCGTGTCGCCCCGCCTCGACCCGTTGCAGGGTCGAGCGCGAGGTAAAGGCGCGCTCGCCACCAGCGCCATTGGGAGCCGCCGCCGGGCATCGTGGATATTCGCTCCCAGCCTGCGCAGGGCGCGTCTGACCGCGGCCGGAGGATTGTAGGGAGTGGGCATTTGCCACCTTTGCACTACTGATTACGCCTTAGGACCCTTGCGATGGAAATTCTCGCAAACGGCTACCGATCCGCGCGTTGTCGATCCTCCGCAGAGCGCAGGCTGCGGCCAGGAGCCACCATTCCGGATACTTCGGCCGCCTCCCTCACCTTGCGCTCCCGCTCCTGCGGCGGCACCCCCGCGATCTTCAGTGCGAAGCCCCCTATCCTCGGCCACGCTCATATGCGGATAGTCCGCATAGGACTGCAACACCATGGCCAGCCCACGCGCGGACGAGTCGATGTCGTTGGCGCGCACGCCGTCGATCATGAGGTCGCCTGCGCTGATTCTTTCCAGCCCGGCGATCATGCGCGGCAGCGTGGACTTCCCTCAACCGGACGGGTCGACGAAGACGATGAATTCGCGGTCCTCGACGTCGAGGTCGATACCCTTGATGATCTCGGCGGCTCCATAGGATTTGCGCGCGCCGCGCAGCTTGAGCTCAGCCTTGGCTTGCCTCCCTGGCGCCGGTTGTCGTCTCCTCGTTCTGCACCATCGCCAGCGCCGTGCCGGGCTCGCCCTCCCATAGGATCAGGCTCGCCGCGCCGACCAGGCCCGCCCGGTCGCCAAGTTCGGCCGGAACGATTGGCACGTCGCGATAGGCTTGCATGGCGCGGTGCTCGACGGTCGCCCTGATGGTCGGTGCCAGGAGGTCGAAGCCGTTGGAAAGGCCGCCGCCCATGACGATCAGGTCGGGCGAGTAGAGATGCAGGAGGTTGGTGAAGCCGATGCCCAGCCACCGCGCCTCGGCCTCGACCAGTGGGCGAGCCGCCACATCACCCGCCCGCGCGGCCTCGACGACATGTCGCGCCGAGACGTCGCCATTGTTGGACAGCCGCCGGAGCAGCGAGCCGTCGCCCGGTGCGGTCAGCCGTGTCGCCCGGCGTCCGAGCGCCGTACCGGAGGCGACCGCCTCGAAGCAGCCGACGGCGCCGCAGAAGCAGCGGTCGCCTTCGCCGGTGATGGTCATGTGGCCGATCTCGGCCGCCAGCCCTCGCCTGCCGTGATAGATGTGGCCGTCGGCGATGACGCCGCCGCCAATGCCGGTCGACACGGTCACGAATACCAGCGATCCGGTGCCGCGGCCGGCGCCGAAGCGCCATTCGCCGAGGGCCGCCGCATTGGCGTCGTTCTCCAGCCGCACCGGCAGGCCGAACTGCCGGCTGAGGATGTCGATCAGCGGCACATTGTGCCAGCCGGCCAGTGTCGGCGGCCCGATGACGATGCCCGCCTTGGGGTCGAGCGGGCCGGGCGCACACATGCCGATACCGGTGACTTTCGCTTGTGGGTGCTCCTTGAGCAACATGTCCGCCAGCGTGATGATTTGCCCGATCACCGCCTCCGATCCTGCGACGGCAAGCGTCGGCGCCGAGACGCGGGCGACGACGCCGCCACCGCGCTCGACCAGCGCGCCGCGCAGCTCCGTGCCGCCAAGATCGAAGGCAAGCGCAAGCGTGCTCATCAGGCGGCTGCTTTCAGCCCGTGCAGCCAGGCGATGCGTTGCGCAAGGTCAGGGTCACCGAAGGCGAGCGAGCCCAGCACCACGGTGTCGGCGCCGGCGGCGCGCAGCAGCGGCACCGTCTCATGGCGGATGCCGCCATCGGCGGCGAGCACGATGTCGGCCTCGCGGCCGGCTTTCCTGATCAGCGCGCGCGCCTCGATGAGACGCGGGCAGGCCTGCTCCGACAGGCTCTGGCCCTTGACGCCGATCAAGGTGCCGAGAAGCGTGACGAACGCGACCTCGGGCAGGAAAGGCACGATTGCCGCGACCGGCGTCTCCAGCCTGAGCACGACGCCGGCCTCGGCGCCGAGCTCATGCGCCAGCTTGACGGCGCGCAAGCCCGCCTCGCCATTCTCGGCATGGATGGTGATGAGGTCGGCGCCGGCCTCGATGAACTGCCGCGTCTGCGCCTCGACGATTTCGGCCTCGACCATCAGATGCACATGGATCGGCTTCGCCGTCAGCTTGGCGATGCGCGCCACCAGATCCGGGAAGAACAGCAAGCCGGGGGTGAAGCGGGCGTCGGCGACGTCGACGTGATGCAGATCGGCATGGGCCTCGATGCGCTTCAGGTCGCGCTCCATATTGGCGAGATCGGCCGACCACAGCGAGAATTCGCCGAGCAGCCGGTTGCGCGGCAGAGCGGCTATCGCGGCGGGGCCTGAGAGAGATTTGCTGGTCATGACGGAATGAGGCTCCGGACGTTCGAGTGGGCGTGAAGGAAGGCCGAGATCTCGGCGTGTAATTCGGTGAAATGCCCGGCGCTGTCGAGCGCCTTGGGGGTGATCTCGGCGAAGATCGCATTGGGGATGACTGCGGCGAGCGTATAGGCGGCCGACAGCGGGTGGACCGCGTCGCTGGCGTTGCCAATGGCCAGCGTCGGGATGCGCAGGGCGGCGGCGTCGCGCTCGGAAATCCCGGGGCCGTCGGCGGCGATGTTGGCGAGCACCTGCGCAAAGGCGTGGGCGTCCGGCCGGTCGAAATAGCCGAACAGCGAGGACAGGTTGTCGGGCGCCTCGCGGCAAAGCCGCGTCGCCGTCTCGGATTGCGCGAAGATACTCCGCGCGCTCTCGGCGCCACGGTCGAGGATGAGTTCGGCGACCTCGGTTATAGGCTGCATGTTCACCGGTGCTGCCGTGAACGTCCACGCCGGCCGCACCAGCACCAGCGCGGCGACGCGGTCGGGATGGCGGCAGGCGAGGCGGAGCGCGATCGCGGCACCCATCGAGACGCCGCCGGCAACGAAGCGGTCGAGGCCGGCCTGGTCGGCGGCCGCGAGCACATCGTCGGCGAACATCTCGAACGAAAATGGCCGGCGCTCGCCAAGGCCGGAGCCGCCATGGCCGCGGCATTCGAGCGTGATGCGACGAAAGCCTGTGGGGAAGGTCTGCGCAACCTGCGCCTCGCCGCCACCCAGCCCGTGCTGAAAGACGACCGCCAGCCCGTCGCCCGTATCGGAAACCCGAAGCGCGGCGCCTTCGCGGAGCAGGATCGTCGGGCGCGCCATCACAGCAGCCCCTTGAGGAAACGGGCGACGCCGGGCGCTTCCTCGGCCGAAAGCCCATGCGTCACCAACGGCCCGTCGAAACCTGTCGCCTTCAGCCGGGCGATGAAGTCGGCGAAGTCGACGACGCCTTGCCCGGCGGTGGCAAAGCGGCCGTCGGCGAAACGGTCCTTGGCATGGGCCATGACGACATGGCTTGCCGTGCGCTCGACTGCAGCCGCAACCATGGCGCGCGCCTGCGCGGCATCCGCCTGTTCGAACAGGTTTGCCGGATCGAGCACGATGCGCAGCCGCTTCGAACCCATCTCGGCGATGAGCCGCATCGCGTCAGGGGCGGAGGTGACGATGTTGGCCTGTTCGGGCTCGATCCCAAGATCGACACCGTGACGCTCGGCGAGTTCGAGCGCCTTTTCCATCTCGACCGCCATGTCGGTCCATGCCGAGGGATCGGCATTGTCAGGATGGTGCGCCCATTGGTCGTCACGATTGCGCGTTCCGGTGCAGAGCGTGACGAGCGGCGTGGAAAGCCTTGCGGCGGCTTCGATCACCACCGCCAGCCGACGCAAGCCATCGTCGCGTACCTGCTTGTCCGGATGCGCCATGTTGTAGGTGCCGGAAAGCGCCACGAGACCGACGCCGGAGCTGTCGACTGCGGCATCGATTGCCTGGATCGCCGCTGCGGGAACATCATCCGGCATCGACGGCAGGCCGGCGCATGCGAGATTGAATTGGGTGACCGCAAAACCCGCGTCATGGACCGACGCCAGCACGCCGGCCGGCTCGCTGCCCGGGAAGGTCTTGGCGAACACCCCGATCTGCATCAGACCGCTCCCGTCACGCTGGCGATCTCGACGCGTTCGCCGCTCTCGACCGAGCGCGCGATCGCCACCATGGCGCGGATCGAGGCGAGCCCGTCGTCGACATTGGCGCCGCGCATCGGCTTGCCGTCGAGCACCGTCTCAGCGAGGCTTTCGAGCTGGCGGCGGAAGAAATGGCCGTCAGCGCCGAGCGGCTTTCGCGAGGTGGCGTCCTTCTCGTGAAAAATGTCGACTTCACTCGCCCGGAAGTACCAGGGATTGAAGGTCTTCGCGATCACCGAGCCGTTCTCGCCATAGAGCTGAAAACCCTCGTGCCAGTCCATGCGCACGGCGACGGTGAGGTCGAGATGGCCGAGCGCGCCATTGGCGAACTCGGTCTCGACGAACCAGCAATAGGCGCCGAATTTCTCGTTGAGGCGGGCGCGCACGGCGGTGATCTCGCCGCACAGGAAGCGCGCCGTATCGACGAGGTGCGAGCCATGCGCCAGCATGAAATATTGCCTGAGATCGGCCTTCGGATTGCCGGCCGGCTTCCTCGCCAGCTTGCTGGTGATGGGCAGAGGTTGGATCGCGTCGGTGTTGGTGTAGCGATGGGTGGAATCGCAATACCAGGCCTTCAGCCCCAGGATGTCGCCCATCTCGTCGCGGACGAAGTCACGCGCCGCTTCGAGAGCCGGGTCGAAGCGCTTCATGTGGCCGACCTGCAGCACCTTGCCGGAGCGCTTGACCGCGTCGGCAAGCTTCTGGCCTTCCTCGACCGAGACGCCGATCGGCTTTTCGCAGAGAACGTGCTTGCCCGCCTCGAGCGCCTTGATCGACATCGGCACGTGATAGGCGTCCGAGGTGGCGACGATCACCGCTTCCAGCGCAGGGTCGGCGAGCATCGCGTCATAGTCGCCATACATCTTCTGCGGCTCGTAGGTCGCGCCCATACGCGCGAGCAGATCGGGTGCTGCGTCGCAGATCGCGTAGAGATCGGCATTGCTCGCCTTCACGCAGGATTCCAGATGCGCGAATTGCGCGATCGGCCCGCAGCCGAGCACACCGACACGAAGACGACGGTCTTTCTTGCGGATCATTGTCTCAGGCTCCGTAGCCGCGCATGGTCTGGCGGTTGGTCTTGACCGCTTCGGCCGGATCGGCGGCGGCGGTTTCGGATTCCTCCTCCAGCACCAGCCAGCCGTTGAAGTTGGGGGCCGCGCAAGTGATCTCTATCACTTTCGCCGTGTCGCAGACGCCCTTGCCGAGCATCGCCCAGGTGCCGCTCGCATCGACATCCTTCAGGTGCACGTAGCGGATGCGATCGCGATAGGTGGTGAGCGTGTCGGCCATGTCCTTGTGGCCGCGCAAAATGTGGCCCGTGTCCGGCACCCAGCCGACCAGCGAGGCATCGAGCAGCCCGAAGATGCGGTCGTAATCGGCGCGGTCGTAGAGCAGCGTGTTGTGGTGCGAGCTCGGATGCACCGCGACCTGGACGCCGGCCTTGCGGCCGAGTTCACCAGCCTTGTTGTAGACCTCGGCCGCAATGGCGAACTTGTCTTCGCGCGTACCGTCCGACACGACGGTGGCCGAGCCCATGGACACCAGCGCGCCCGGAAAGGCGGCGGCGAAATCGATCCAGCGCTTGGCGGTCTCGAGGTCGGCGCCGATCTTCTCCTTGAGTGTGAAGCCGCTGTCCGAACCGAAGGCGAAGGAGACGAGCGTGAGGCCGGATGTCTTCAGCGCTGCAGCGAACTCCGCCGGCTTGCCGGCATAGCGGCCGATCATCGTGTCGGTGATCTCGATGCCGGCATAGCCGCCATCGGCGATCGCACTGAGCAGGTCGTCGGGGCCGCCGGCAAAACGGTCTCCGAGCATTTCCCAGGTGAAGGTCTGGCAGCCGACTTTGAGGTCTTTCACGCTCATCCTTTCATTCCTTGATTCCACCTGCGAAGGCCCTTCGATGATGTGGCGCTGGAAGAACAGCATCAGCACGATCAGCGGCGCTGTGACTACGCCCGTGGCCGCGGCGATATCGGCTGCCAGCAGAGAAGGTCCAATCCATCGATTTCGATGCGCGGCCTGCTCCATCAGTTCTCCGTGGGAGGGACATCCTACTTGACCGAGCCCGCGGTCATGCCGGCGAGGAAGAACCTCTGGGCAACGAGGTAGATGAGCAAGAGCGGTAGCGAGCCGAGCACGCTCATCGCCATCATCTGGTTCCATTCGAAGGCGTGCTGCCCCATCAACAGCTGGATGCCGATCGGGACGGTGCGCATGGACGTTGACTTCGTCAGCGTCAGCGCAAACAGAAATTCGTTCCAGCACAACAGGAAGGTGTAGACCGACGTCGCCACGATACCAGGCAGTGAAATCGGGACGATCACCCGCCAGAGTGCGGTCCAGCTGCTGCCGCCGTCGATAGCCACCGCTTCATCGAGATCGCGGGGCAAGGTGTTCAGATATCCCGTCATCAGCAGGATCGCGTAGGGCAGCGTAAACACCAGGTAAGTCAGGATCAGTGCGACGTAGGTGTCGAAGATGCCATATGAGACGACAAGCCCGAAGAAGGGGATCAAAAGCGTGATCGGCGGGATCGTCTGCGTGCTGATGATGAGTGTGTTGAGGCTGCCCTTGCCGCGGAAATTGAAACGGCTGAACCCATAGGCCGCCAGCAAGGCGATCAGCACCGTCAGCACGGTCACCGCTCCGGCCACGAAGTAGCTGTTGAAGAAGAAGCGCAGCTTTACCGGGTCGCCAAGGATGGCCGCATACGCTTCCAGCGTGAAGGCCTTCGGCAGGACGGTTGGTGGCAGGGCAAAGATTTCGGTATTCGACTTGAACGAGCTGCTCAGCATCCAGTAGATCGGGAAGGCCGCGAAAAAGAGCCCTGCGGCAAGCGCGACATGCAGCGCGACGGTGATCAGCCGGTCTTTCGGCGTGTGCCTTTTCCTCATGGTGACTACCGAGCCTTTTGATAGCGGATGTAGAACAGCGTCATGCCGAGGGAGATCAGCAGGATGACCACGGCGCTCGCAGACGCCTGCGACAGATTGTAGCTCGAAAACGCCAGCTTGTACGTGTAGGTGCTGAGGACCTCGGTCGAGTAAATCGGACCGCCGCCCGTCGTTATCCAGATCAATGGAAAGACCTGCATGGTCCAGATGAAATCCAGCAGCGAGATGCTGATGATGATCGGCATCAGCTGCGGGATCGTGATGAAGATCAGTTTCTGGTAGGCCTTCGCCCCGTCGATATCGGCGGCCTCGTAGAAATCCTTGGGAATGCCCTGCAGGCCTGCGAGGAGGCTGACCATGAAGAGCGGATAGCCCGCCCAGATGTTGGCGAAGGTGACGGCGTGCAGCGCGGTCTCGGGCGAGGAAAACCATTCGACCTTAGAACCGATGATGCCGATTTGCATGAGAATGCTATTCACGACGCCGTTCGGCTCAAGCAGGAGGCGCCAGATCACGGCGATAATCACTGCGGTGAACAGCCAGGGCAGTATGTAGAGCACGCGTAGAATATTGCGCAGCGTCGGATTGATGCGCTCGCTGTTCAGCATGAGCGCGAAGGCCATGCCGATGGTCATGTGGAAAATGACACTCATGCATGTGAAGTAGAGCGTGTGCCACAACGAAGCCCAGAACACGGGGTCGTCGAAGATCGCCTGGTAGTGTTTCAGTCCGGCAAAGGACGGGTCACGACGCAGCACCGCGCTGTTCTGGAACGAGTAGGCAATCACCGTCACCATCGGCAGCAGCATCAGAAGCCCGATTATGAGCAGCGAGGGCGACAGATAGAGGTAGGGTGCGATCGCTCGTTTCAGCTTGTGATGGGAGCGCTTTTGCCGGGTCATGTGCCAACCTTGGGATACGCCTTCAGCGAGAAGGTAAGCTTCGGAAACAGGTCCATCTCAAATTGCCGATCCGTTGTTGCCGGGTGGCCTGCCCGAGTCAGGCCACCCGGTCGAACATAGCAAACGGGAACAGGCCGATCAGAATTTCGCCATCCAGCCCTTCTGAGCGGTGGCTGCAGCTTGTTCCGGAGACTGCTCGCCGGCGAGCATCTTCTGGGCTTGAACGTCGAACTGGGTCATCAGGTCTTCAGCCACCGGCAGGCCCGTGAACTCATTGGCGAGATAACCGGTCTTGAAGATTTCGAAAGCCTTGCCGAAAGCTTTGTCCGAGGTCACGAAATCGGGTTTGGCTTTGACGTTGCCCGGGAAGGCGTTTGCAAGCGACACGAGCTTGGCGTTCACCTTTTCACTCATCAGATATTGGACGAGTTTCCAGGCTTCCTCCTGATGTTTCGAGGCAGCAGAGATGCCGATGCCCCAGGAGGCATAGGGAAGGCCGCGTTTGCCGGTATAGTTTTCTACGACCGGGACCGGGATGAGGTCGAAGTTCAGCTTGGGGTTGCGTTTGCGGATGAGGTTCACATGCGCGAGCGAGTCGATCATCATCCCGACGCGGTCGTTGACGAATTCCTCGACCTTTTCCTGCTCGGTCTTGGTGGCGATGCCGGGCGAGATGGTGCCGGCGTCGTTGAGTGATTTGACGAAGGTGAGCATATCCACCACCGGCTTGCCCTCGAGAGCGGGCTTGCCGTTCGCCATCATCGACTGACCCGAAGCCCAAACCCAAGACATCATGTCGTTCTGGACGCCGGATGGCGTTTGCAGCGACAGGGGCAACACCCAGCCATACTGGTTCTTGTCGGCGTGCGTCATCTTCTTGGCGGCTTCGAGAAACTCCGCGCGGGTCGACGGCAGCTTGGTCACGCCTGCCTGGGCGGCGAGGTCCAAATCCACGAAGACCGGATAAACGAAGGAAGCCACGGGAAACATCACCGCCTTGCCGTCCACCTTGATAATGTCCGCGACCTGGCTCTTGTCGAAACCACTCGCATCCATCATCGGATTCATGTCGGCGAGTGCGTTCTGCGCATTCAGATTGTTCACCCAGGCGCCGTCGAGACCGACGACGTCGCTGAGCGTTCCGGTTGCGGCACCCACCGAGATCTGGTCTCGCGTGGTCGCGTAGGGGCCGCTGACCAATGTCACCTTGATTCCGGGGTTTGCGGCCTCGAAGTCATCCATGATTGCCCTGAGCGAGCCAGCCGGCAATTCAGGCTCCCACCATTGGGTGAATTCCAGCGTCGTGTCCGCCATGGCGCTGGTTGCGCCAAGCAACCATGCGGCCGCGGCTATTTTCAGCATCGCCGGTTGTATCCGAAACATCATTTTCTCCTCCTTCTACAAGATCGACCGCACAATGCGGACGATCGTCTGATTTATTCAGAAGCCTTCTTGCGAGTATCTTTCGCAGGCGCCTCCCTCTCGCCTACGGTCTGCTGCAGATATTCAGATCGCCAGATGCGTCTCGGGATCGAAGAAATGGAACTTGGCATCATCCACGGCCAACCGGATTTCCGAGTCGGAGTGGATGGCGCTGGCCGGTTCGAATCTCGCCACCGCGTTCGATGCCAGGCCAAAATCCTCCGCTGCGTCCGGATCGCCGGAGTCCACCCGGACCGCGTCGATGTTCAGGTGGACGATATGTTCAGAGCCGAGCTCTTCGATCGAAGTCACCTTTGCGGGTATCGTCTGATAATTGCGGCCGGATTCGAGGCTGCTGTCATAAAGATCCTCGGGCCGTATGCCGAACACGATCTTGTGCCCCTCATAGGACCTCAGAGCGGGCCTGCCGACGAAAGCTGCATCCTGCAATCGGATGGCGAAGTCGCGAAAACCGAGCTCGCCGCCCTTTAGGGTCGCTTCGAAAAGGTTCATCGACGGAGAACCGATGAAGCCGGCGACGAAGGCATTCACCGGCGACTCATACAGTCTCTTGGGTGTGTCGACCTGCTGCAGCAAGCCGCCCTTCAACACCGCGACCCTGTCGCCCATCGTCATCGCTTCGATTTGGTCGTGGGTCACGTATATGGTCGTTACGCCGAGCTGCTTTTGCAGGCTGGTGATTTCGGCGCGCATTTGAACACGCAGTTTAGCATCTAGGTTGGAAAGGGGTTCGTCCATGAGAAAGGCGGCCGGCTCGCGCACCATGGCGCGGCCCATGGCAACCCGTTGGCGCTGTCCGCCTGACAGGTTCGCGGGTTTGCTGTCCAGCAAAGACGTCAGTTGAAGGGTTTTGGCGATCTCGTCCACGCGCTTCTTGCGCTCGGCCTTCGGCTTGCCTGCCAGCCGCATCGAAAAGGCGATGTTTTCGAACACCGTCATATGCGGGTAGAGCGCGTAGCTCTGGAAGACCATCGCGATGTCGCGGTCCTTGGGCGGCATGTCGACGACGTCGACTCCGCCGATCCGAAGGCTGCCGCTTGTGATGTCCTCCAATCCCGCGATCATTCGCAACGCGGTGGATTTGCCGCAGCCGGACGGCCCGACGAGAATCAAGAACTCGCCGTCCTCGACCGATAGGTTCAATTGGTCGATTGCGCGAAAATTGTTCCCGTAAGTTTTGCAGATATTCTCTAGAATGACTTCTGCCATCTTCCTCCCTCCACAAGTATAAGCCAATGATTCTTATAATTTTGCTCGGCTTATGTTACCTGCGAAATATTTCCTCGGATAGTTTCAGGCTATGTTCAATATCGACATACGCATTTTTCAGTTCGACTGCTGACGGCGCGTTCGTCGATGCCAGGAGTTCCGTGACCTGGTCGTCGGTCGGAAGCGCCTCGCGCCCGCCACGCCCCGTTATCGAGAGGGCCGCCGCCGCGGCCGCGAATGCCACCCGGCCTGCGATGTCGGCTCCGCGCATCAACGCATGGGCGTAGGCGCCATGAAAGCAGTCACCCGCGCCGGTCGAGTCGACGACCACAACCCGGTGCGGGGGCAGATGCCAGAGACCTGTCTCTTCACGCCCGCGATAGTACACGCCCCTGCCGCCATCGGTCAGAACCACGGCGGACCGCGACGGCGCCCACAATGCATCGAGCATCTCGGCGGGCGATCGGCGCCCTGTGGCAGTCCGCGCAAAGCCGAGGGGAAGAATGAGATGGTCGCAGAGCGCGATCAGCCGCTCCGTGGCTGGGCCGCAGCTCCATTCGATATCGCCGAGGATCGCAAGGCCGAGATCGCGAGCGCGAGCCACGACATCCAGCGACCGGATCGCGTAGCTATCGACGATCAGGACAGTCGCGCGGCTGAGGACCTCGTCCGGGAAGTCCGACGCGGTGCCCAGCATCGCGTCGTCGTCATACGCGATGAACCGTTCCCCGTCCGAGCCGACGGTAATGTGCGAGCGCACCGGGCGCGCGTCCGGGTGGCGCGGCGCGAATTCGGTTTCAACACCGCTCGCAACGAGATCGCGCAGCACGGCGTCGTCAGCGGCGCTGCCCAGCCATCCGACGAACCCGGCGCTTCCGCCGAGCCGCGCGACGGCGGCTAGCGCCGTCGCGACATTTCCCCCGAAAGACCGGGCACTATGCAGAACCTTCCCCTTGCCCGCCGACAACGGCTGATCGACATAGACGATGTCGTCGATCGCAATAGCGCCGAAGCCGAGGATTGAAGGGACGGTGGGCATCGTTCAGGCACCCGCCTTTGCCAGGGCGTCTTGCGCCGAAAGGCCGTCATGGATGACGCCCCGAAAGGCAAGCGCAGCCTTCTCCGGATCGCCATGCCCCCAAAGATTGCGGCCTACCACGGCACCGCGTGCGCCGGCGCGGATGGCATCCGCCGTCTGCTTAAGCGCGCCGAGCAGCGTATCGGTTTTCGGACCACCCGCGATCACAACCGGCACCGGGCAGGTCCGGACGGTCTCTCGGAACGACTCGAAATCGCCCGTGTAGCCGATCTTGATCACGTCGACGCCGGACTCGTAGCCGATGCGCGCCGCATAGGCGATCTCGTCGGGGGTGAAGACGATTTTTGCTCCGTCGGTGAAATCGCGTGGGTAGATATGCGCCACCACAGGCATGCCGTAGCGCGCCGCCGCATTTACCGAATCGGTGAGCCAGCGTATGTATTTGCCCTCGGTCGCGCCGCGCACCGGAATGGCCACGGCCAACGCATCGGCCCCGGCGCGCACCGCATCCTCGGGCGTTGCGATCAACTCGCTGATGCGATCGTCCGGAGTGAAGCAGCCCGCCTGAATCACCAAGGAAGCCTTGCCCGCATATTGCGGCCATAGATGGCGCGCCGTGCCAGGCTGGATGCTGACGTAGTCGGGTCTGCCCGCCATGACGCGGGCAAGCGCACCCGGCAGGTCGGCAAGGCCGCCTTTGCGCACGTCACCATAGCCGACGAAGTGGTCGACGGCGCCGCCAAAAAGGTTCCCCGATGGATGCGAGAAGAGGCGCGCAAGACGCACCTTGGTTCCTAGGCTCATGAGTGCAAAATTCCCCAACCGTTTGATTTCAAAATCCTGGACCCAGTGTTTCCGAAAGAAATAAGAAAAACAATCTTTCGAAAGCTTTCGAATTTGCGTATTTTTGCTAAGGTGAGCCGAGGCCAGAGCGGTTGCTTGGCGTAGGCAGGCAAGGGCAGGGCAATGTTGTCGGAGCAGAGACGCCAATCGATCCTGGGTGAGGTGCAACGCAGCGGACAGGTTCGCACGAAGGACCTGTCAGACGGGTTTGGCGTGTCGGAAGTCACGGTGCGCTCCGACCTCGAGATACTGGACCGAAAGGGACTACTGACCAAGACCCGTGGAGGGGCGGTGACCCGTACCACCGATTCGACTACGGCCGCGTTCGCCCGGCGGATGCAAGCGAACCTCGACGCAAAGAAGCGCATCGCGCGGGCGGCGGTAGACCTCTTCGAGGACAACCAATCGGTCATCTTCGACGGCGGCTCGACATTGATGCAGCTTGCCATGCAGTTACCGCCGCTCAGCAATGTCGTGGTCGCGGCCACGGCCATGAATATCGTGCAGCACCTTATGCATCGTCCCGGGCTCGACGTTCATATGATCGGCGGCCGGGTCTATCCCGACACGGTGAGCACACTGATCACCGATGCCGATACGGCTCTCGGCGGCTTGGTAGCGCATCAGGTCTTTGTTGGAGCGCATGCGATAGACTCGTCCCTGGATGTGGTCGACGTGAACGAAGACATGGCGCGAACGAAGCGAAACCTCGTTCGCATGGCCCGGCGCGTTGTCCTCCTCGCCGATTCGAGCAAATGGGGCGTCAGCGGGACCTCCAAGGCATTTTCGCTGTCGGCCGTCGATGTGGTGATCACCGACGATGGCCTGCCCGGTCCAATACGCAGCCAGCTTGATAGGATCAGGGCCAAGGTGATCTATGCCTGAACCCGTCTCGGTCCCTGACGCGACGGAAAGATCCAGTGCGCGCATGACCCACGGGATTCGCATCGGCCGTTGGCCGTTTTTCATGTCAGTCATGTTCTCCTCCGCAAGGCTGGCGGCCTCCAATGCTGCGCCAGCGTTTTCACATGCTCTATAAAAATTTTACGCGCGTCAAGATTCAAAATGTTATATAGCGGCTTTCGACTATGAACCTTGCCGTAGCCAGGCCATGACCGCGTTAGAGGTACGATCTGAAATGCACAGAAAATCAAAGACAAAGCTCGGCGTCGGCGTCATCGGATGCGGCAACATCTCGATGACCTATTTGCGCAATGCGGCTCTGTTCGGCGGGGTAGAGCTCAGCGCCTGCGCCGACATTTCGGCCGATATGGCTGCGCTGCGCGCCAGGGAGCATGGCATCCGCGCACTCGGCGTCGACGCGCTGCTGGCCGACCCGGACATCGATCTTGTTCTCAATTTGACGATACCGACGGCGCATTTCGACATTTCGCTTTCCGCGCTTTCGGCGGGAAAGCACGTCTTTACCGAAAAGCCTTTGGCGACATCGGCCGCCGACGGCCGCCGGCTGGTCGAGGAGGCGAGTGCGCGCGGGTTGCAGCTCGGCTCGGCTCCCGACACCTTCCTCGGCGCTGCCGGACGGCGGGCGCGCCGGCTGATGGATGAGGGTGCGATCGGCCGCGCTGTGACCGGCACCGCCTTCATGATGGGGCGCGGCATGGAGCACTGGCATCCCAATCCGCAATTCTACTATCAGCCAGGCGGCGGCCCGGTCTTCGACATGGGCCCTTACTACCTGACGATGCTGGTCAACCTGCTCGGCCCGGTCGAGCGCGTCATGGCGATGGCGACGCGCGGTCAGGAGGAACGTCTGATATCAGCCGAAGGTCCTTACGAGAACACCAGCTTCAAGGTCGGCACGCCGACCACCATCCTGTCGCTGCTGGAGTTCCGCTCTGGCGCCACCGTCACCCTCGGCGCGTCCTGGGACGTGTTCAAGCACTCCAACCATCCGATCGAACTGCACGGCACCGAAGGCTCGCTGCGATTGCCCGATCCCGACACATTCGGCGGCACAGTTTCGCTCTCGGCGCGCGGCGACGACTGGGCCGATTTCGCCAGCGAGGCCGAACTCTACGGTGCGCGCAACTGGCCCTATGTCGCACCCGACCGCGCCAACTACCGCATGCTAGGCGTCGCCGATCTTGCGCGGGCGCTGGCCGATGGGCGCAAGCCTCGCGCCTCCGGCCATCTGGCGCTGCATGTTCTGGAGATCATGGAGGCGATCCTGGCTTCGGGCGAAAGCCGCGGCTCAATTGCCGTCAATGGGACCGTCGACCAGCCGCCGCTGCTCGGCGAGGACGAGGCGGCAGGTCTGCTTGCCTGACGGGGAGGGAGATCCATGATGACATCGCCTTCAGCGCCGTCCCTGTCCCCACTCGACCCGGAAGCCCGGCATGTGCTCGAGCTCGGCCGGCAGGCCGACGCCTTGCCATTCGAGACCGGTACACCGCAACAGGCACGCCGTGCCTACGAAGAAGGGCTTCCGGACCAGCAGGGTGAGCGCGAGCCGGTGGCTTCGGTCACTGAGCGCGCCATCCTTGGACCCGGCGGTTCGCTGACGCTCAGGATCTATCGCGGGCAGGACGCGCATGATGCAACTGCCCCGGCGCTGCTTTACCTGCATGGCGGCGGCTGGGTGATCGGCAATCTCGATTCCCATGACGAGATCTGCCGCTGGTTCGCCAATATGGCGGCTTGCGTCGTCGTTTCGCCCGCCTACCGGCTGGCGCCGGAGCACAAATTCCCGGCCGCGGTCGAGGATTGCCGCGCCGTGCTCTCCTTCATACAAGAGGCACCTGGCGATCTCGGCATCGACGCTCGGCGCATTGCCGTCGCCGGCGACAGCGCCGGCGGCAATCTCGCCACGGTGCTTAGTCTTCTCGCGCGGGGCGATCCTATTCCGTTGACCGCGCAGCTGCTGTTCTATCCCAACACTGATGCCGCGCAGACGGCGGACAGCTATCGCCGCTTCGCCGAAGGTTTTGGCCTGACCGCCTCGACCATGGCCTGGTTTCGCGATCACTATGTCCGCTATGCCGCCGACATCGACGACTGGCGCGCCTCGCCACTCAGGGCGGAAAGCCTCGCCGGCGCGGCGCCAGCCTTCGTCGCCATCGCCGGTCACGACATCCTCGCTGATGAAGGCGAGGCCTACGCCGGGCGTCTGCAAGATGACGGTGTGCCGGTCGTGCTGCGGCGTTGGCCAGGCCAGATCCATGGTTTTGTTTCCATGGGCCGCCATGGCACGGCAGCGCGACAGGCCGTTGGCGCTGCGGTCGCCGCATGGCGCGGCTTCGATTCGGCTTTTGGGAAAGATCAGGCCGACTGACGCATCACCAGCGTCGCATCGAGACTGACTTTGGGTGCGACCGCCGTGTCGTCCTCCTCAAGCACCGCCAGCAGCATCTCGACGCTGCGCCCGGCCATCGAGGCGAAGTCCTGCGCCATGGTGGTGAGACCGGGGCAGGTGTAGCGGCTGAGTGGATGATCGTCATGGGCGGCTACCCGCAGGTCGCAATCGCCCTTGCGGCCGATCTTGAGTCCGCGCGCATAGGCGGCGGCCATCACGCCAAAGGCCAAGCGGTCGTTGTTGCACAGGATGGTCTTTCCCGCCAGGCCGCCATTGTCGAGCATCGTTTCCGTTTGCTCGTAGCCGATCCGTTCGAAATCCCAAGTGTAGTCCTCGGTGTTGCCGATGACGACCGGCTCATGCCCGAGCCGCTTCATCGAGGCGACATAGCTCTCCAGCCGTTCCGGCGAGTTGTGGTTGACATGCGGGATGTCGAAATAGACCGGGGCGCCGCCGGACCGGCAAAGATAATCGACGATGGTCGAGACGCTCTGTGCGTTGTTGTTGCCGACGAACGGCGTTTCGCCTTCGAGATAGGTGTCGAAATAGACGACCGGGATCGCCTGCGTCAGCTTTTCCAGCGTGCGGTGGTCCGAGCGCACGCCAAGCGGTGCGATCAGCGCGCCGGAGACTTTCAGCGACAGGATCGTTCGCGTTGCCTGCACTTCGAGTTCGCGCGAGCCGTGCGAGGAGATCACGATCGGCCAGTAGCCCTCGTCGCGCAGCGTGAGTTCTATGCGGCTGACCATCTCCGAATAGAAGGGATCGGCCACCGTCGGCACCATGATGCCGATGCTGCGGGTACGCTTGCGGTTGAGGTTGCGCGCGAACAAATTGGGCTGGTAGTCGGACGAGCGCAGCGCTTCCTCGATGCGCTTTCGCGTCGCCGGCTTGACGCTGGTCGGATCGTCGAAATATTTCGACAAGGTCGGCCTGGAGACGCCACACGAGCGGGCGAAGTCCTCCATCGTCTTGTGCTTCATCGCCAGCGATTCCCCGCCTTCCGGAAACCTCGTTTCTTGTGCTGTCCGGCACCTACTTACGGTGCGCCGGCGTGCAACCGCAAGGCAAAATTTTACAGAAAACTGTAGCTGTTTTAACGCGTATAATAAAATTATTCCACGCGTAAATTTATTAATTGGCGCAAAAAGTGCAAGCCGTATTGACTCTGGATGTCGGTTGCCGCCAGGCACAATTGTGCGCGACTGAAGTCCGCAGTCGGACTGGAGCGAAACGCCGGGAGGAATTCCGCGATGAAGAACCTGGTCTCAGCCGGCGAGATCCTCGTCGAGATCATGGCCGAGCGTATCGGCCAGAGCTTTCTCGAACCGGGCCCGCTGCTGGGGCCTTATCCGTCCGGCGCGCCCGCCATCTTCATCGGCCAGGCCGCAGCGCTCGGCCAACCCGCCGGCCTGATCGGCGCGGTCGGCGAGGACGATTTCGGCCAGTTGATCATCGAGCGGCTGCGGACCTTGGGAGCTGACGTGTCGGCGATCGCGGTTCACAAGGGCCACGCGACGGGCACCGCCTTCGTCACCTACCGGGCGGATGGCAGCCGGCACTTTGTCTTCAACATCCGCAACAGCGCCGCCGGCCTGGTCGGGATCGATGCCGCTGCGACAAGCATGCTGGCCGGCGCCGACCATGTCCATATCATGGGCTCGTCACTGTTCTCCGACCGCGCCACCGATGTCGCGTTATCGGCGATCCAAACGGTGAAGGCCAAGGGCGGGACGGTGTCCTTCGACCCCAACATTCGCCGCGAGATCATGCAGGCCTCCGGCATGCGCGAAGCGCTCGACCAAGTGCTCAAGCAAACCGATGTCTTCCTGCCGAGCGGCAACGAACTGTTCCTGTTTTCGTCGGCCGGCGACGAAAAGGGCGCGGTCGACGACCTCCTGCAGCGCGGCGTTTCCTGCGTCGTCCTCAAGAAGGGCGCCGACGGCGCCGCCTTCCACGACCGTCACGGCTCGGTGGCCTTGCCGGGCTTTGCCATCAACGAGGTCGATCCGACCGGCGCCGGTGACTGTTTCGGCGCTGCCTTCGTCTCATTCTGGCTTCGTGGTGCGGCACCCGCCCAGGCGCTCAGGATCGCCAATGCGTGTGGCGCGCTAGCCGTTACTCGCAAGGGGCCGATGGAAGGTATCTTTCCGCTGGCCGAGGTTGAGGCTTTCGCAACCACCGCCGGGAAGGGCCAGCCGTGAGGGCCGCGATGCAGAGATTTGCCAGCATCGCGGTGAAGCGCGCCGCGGGTGAGAAAGGCGGCATCGCCTCGATCTGTTCGGCGCATCCGCTGGTGATCGAGGCCGCGCTCCGCCACGGCGCGTCGCGCGGTTCCGATGTGCTGATCGAGGCGACCTGCAACCAGGTCAATCACGAAGGCGGCTACACCGGCATGACGCCCGCCGGCTTCCGCAGCTTCGTCGAGGGCCATGCGCAAAGGGCCGGCTTTCCGCTCGATCGCCTGATCCTCGGCGGCGACCATCTCGGTCCCAATCCGTGGAAGCATCTTCCTTCCGCCGAGGCGATGACGAAGGCGAAGGCGATGATCGACGCCTATGCCGGAGCCGGCTTCACCAAGCTGCATCTCGACACCAGCATGGCTTGCGCCGACGATCCAGCCGCGCTTGCCGACGAGACCATCGCTGCACGCGCCGCCGCGCTTGCGGCCGTCGCCGAGGCGGCGGTCGAACGCATTGGCGGCGAGAAACCGGTCTACATCATCGGCACCGAAGTTCCGGTGCCGGGCGGCGCGCTCGAAGCGCTCGACCATATGCATGTCACCGAACCCGATGACGCCCTGCGCACCGTCGAGATCCACCGACTGGCATTTTCGCGCGCCGGCCTCGATGCTGCCTTTGCGCGTGCAGTCGGCGTCGTCGTCCAGCCGGGCGTCGAATTCGGTAATGCCGAGATCATCGCCTACGCGCCGCGGAAGGCGACGCAGCTGGTCGCCGTGCTCGGGCGCATGCCGCAATTCGTCTTCGAGGCGCATTCGACCGACTACCAGCCAAACGAGGCGCTTGGGGCTCTGGTGCGCGACGGCTTCGCCATCCTCAAGGTTGGACCCTGGCTCACCTTCGCGCTGCGCGAGGCGTTGTACGGGCTGAGCCACATCGCCGACGTGCTTGCGCCAGACCCGTCCCGTGAAAGCCTACCGGCGGCGATGGAGCGCGTCATGCTGGCCTCACCGGACAATTGGCAGAAATACTATCCGGGTACGCCGGACGAGCAGCGCGTGCAGCGGCACTTCTCCTTCAGCGACCGCATCCGTTACTACTGGCCGACGCCCGACGCACAGCACGCGACACAGACGCTGCTGGATTTTCTGGGCGACAGGGACATTCCCCGCCCTTTGATCAGCCAGTATCTGGGGCAACTCCATGCCGAGGTTGCGGCAGGTCGGATCGAGCCCGTCGCGCATGACCTGCTGATTGGCAGCATCACCCGTGTCCTCGATTCCTATGGGCGTGCGACGTTACAGCAGCGCGGATCGTCCTAGATTCGCCGTTGCAGGGCCGAGCCGCGCCCGGAGGACGCGCGTGATCTAAGATGTGCGCTCAGCCGACACACGCGGAGGCTATGCCGGACCTTCGAAGTTGGGCTGCTGTTGGACTAATATAAGCAGGGCACGGCCAATTCGATGGTGAGAGCATCGCGGAACCATACGGAACGATACGGGAATACTTCTGATTTTGGCCCACGAAAAACCCAATCAAATCGACGTTTCTAGCACATCCTCCGGGCCCACCATTATCGTTATCTTTCAATGATTTAGAGGCATTGTTGCACTTGGCTAGCCAAGTCAAGGCAGGCGAACCGCCGTCCATAGCGTTTGATTTTATTGACTTATGGTGGGCCTCTGGAGGCCGCAGATGTGTTGCCAACCGCCGGTGGAGTGTCAGGATCGTTTATCAAGTGCTTGAACGACGCCGGCACGGTGTTCGGAATAGAAAGCCGCGCATAGTCCCCTACGCAATCGACCTCGAATTACTGTCTGGATGCTACATCGGCCATCGCCGCACCCCAGGCGATCTCGTAGCCCATGCGTGAGAAGCCGAATTCGCGATCGAATGTGTTCGGCGCTTTGACACGCCAGTTCTTCATGACCTCGCCCGGGAGGCCGCCAGCAGCGGTGACGACCAAGTCACGCTCGCCGGCGCGGAGTTCACGACGGCGATCATTTGGCGTAGCTGGGAACAGGCCGGCTACGTCAGGCAAGACCGTCCGGCTGCAGCTAGGAAGTTAATCGCAACCCACGGCGGACGGCTCCGTACGCGCGCGCGGCGTACGGCAAGCTGCTAGCCTCAATCTCCGGATGAGATCAGAGTCGCTCAGACCGGGTCTTCAGGATCTGGTACAGCACGTTTCGGATGCGCTGCCCAACGGTTAGCCGGTTGATCACGCCTTCGCCTCCTGTTCATCGCAGATGAATGGGCTGCGGTTCAGATGATCTGTGCCGCCAGCGCCACGCCGACCAACGACGTGCCGACCCCTGCCGTGCGGATGGCTCGCGGCCAGCGCCGAAGTGTTAGGGCGGCTAACGCGCCGGTCGCGTGAAGAGCCGAAGTAGCGACCACGAAGCCGACCGCATAAGCGATGCCGCTGGCCGTCTCGGGAATTTCGAGGCCATGGGCATTGCCGTGGAAGAGGGCGAAGAGAGCAGTCAGCGAGGCGGCCACAGCGAGCGGAAGCGGCTTGGCAAGCGCCATCATGGCGCCGAAGACCACCGGCGATAGCGTTATGCCGGTTTCCAGTGAGGGCAGGCCGATGCCGGCGATACCGAGCAGGGCGCCAGCGAGCATCGCCGAGACAAAGCACGACGGCACGATGATGATCCCCTTGCCGCCGGCGCGAGCGGCAATGATGCCTACAGCCATCATGGCAAGCAGGTGGTCCATACCGGTCAGCGGGTGCTGAATGCCGTCTACAAACCCGTGGGCATGAAAACCGCCGCTATGGGCGAAGGCCAATGAGGGGATGAGGGTTGTGGCGGCTGCCAGGGCGAGTCTACCGAAGAATGAAAGCGTTCTGTTCATGGTTCTGGACCTGTTTGATAGGGGTGCGATCGGTTCAAGGCCGGTGCTCATTGTCCGGCCCCTGGCATGGTGAATTGTGCGGCGCCGGACCTGTCGGCCAGAAGTCGGGCCTCGCCGAAGTCAAGGGGCGTTTGTGCCTTGCCGTTATGGTAGACGAAGGCCAGGCGGCGCCGGCGCGACGTCAGTTTCGCGGGCAGCGGGTGATAGGTGACGCCGGCGCCGCCAATCAGCGGCATGACGGCGCCGACATCGACCATGTCCTGCGTCTCGACGCGCAGAAGATGCAGCCGCACGCCGTCGGCGGTCTCGCCGACGAACGGAATCCCGGCGAGGCGCAGGAAACTGGATGGGTCGGGCGCCCGCGAAAACCCTTCGAGAAACGCGATCTCGACGAGATCGAGATCGGTCGCCCGCGCGTCGGCGGGTTCGGGCGCATGGTCGTGCGGTAGATGCGGTGTCTGCCATTGCAACGGCTTGCCGGCCGGCCCGTTGTGGCCGACGGGGTGGGGATGGTGATGATGACCGTTCGGCCCGTGATGGTGGCCGTCGCCATGATCATGGCTGTGGTGGTGATGATCATCGTGCATGGTCAAAAGCTCGTCGGCTTGTCGATGATGGATTTGTGTTTGCCGAGATTGCCGTGCGCGACCATCGAGCCGAGCGCCTCGACGACAACCCGCACGCCAAACAGCGCCGTGATGTCTGACGTGTCGTAGGGCGGCGACACCTCGACCACTTCCAGTCCGCAGATGCCGGGCGCCGACACTAGCCCGAGCAGCTTCAGTGCCTCGCGCGGCAGGAAGCCACCGGGCTCCGGCCAGCCCGTACCCGGCACGAAACCGCAATCGATGCTGTCGACATCGAAGGAGATGTATACGGCGTCGGTGTCCTTCCATGCGATCTCGAGCGCGATCTCGGCCGCCTTCTCCAGCCCCATCTGTTCGATATCGGAGATCGTCAGCACGTTGGTTCCGCGCTTTCTCGCCTCGGCCACGCCGTAGCGGGGCACCTGCCAGCCGCCGATACCGAGCTGCACCAGATTGGTGGCCGAGACGTTCGGCAGGTTGGTCGCCCAATACCAGGGCGTCGTGTGCATACGTTCGTCGAGATCCTTTTCCTGGATGTCGATGTGGCGGTCGAAATGGATAATGCCGATTCGCTTGGAGGTCACGTCGGCGATGCCGCGCACGCACGGAAACCCGATCGAATGGTCGCCGCCGAGCATGATCGGCAGCGCGCCGGACGAGGCGACATGGCTGACGCCCTTGGTGATCTGGTCGAAGCTCTTTTCGAGATTGGCGGGGATGGTGAAGACGTCGCCGGCGTCGCAAAGCGTCATCTGCTCGCGCAGGTCGACACCGAGCTCGTAATTGTAAGGCGTGTAAAGCGCCGAGATGCGGCGCATGCCTTGCGGCCCGAAGCGGGTTCCGGGCCGGTAAGTGGTGCCGCTGTCGAAAGGAATGCCCATGACGGCAGCGTCATATCTGCCGACATCGCGGACGTTCTCGACATAGGGCGCCTTGAGGAAGGTGTTGATGCCGGCGAAGTGCGGCAACTCGCCTCGCGCGAATGTCGGGATCGACTTGTCGATGATCGAATCCGATCCGGGCAGGCCCATGTCGAGTGCCCATTTCTGTTCCTTGCGCCAGCCGTCCTCGGGCAGCTTTCCTTCCGCCTCGATAGACTTCCAGCCCTGCATGTCGCGGATCTCGAAGTTCGGATGGTGGAAGCGTTGGCGTGGCTGGTGGTCGGTGAGCCCGGCGCGACGATGCCGGCGTTCTGGACTATCTCTGTGCATGAAACCTCCTTCACGACGCCGTCGTCGCGATTGCGCTATCCAGTCGGGTCGTCCCGACCATCGCGGCCACTTCGGCCACGTCTCGTGCGGAAGCCCGGTGCTTGCGGTCGAGCTTCAGATCGTAGGTGATCGTCGCGCCATAGGCGGACGGGAACTGGGGGTCGTGGCGCACCTTGTCGAAGACCAGCACGCGGGTGCCGAGCTTGAATGCCTCGCCGATATCGTGGGTGACCATGACCACGGTCATGCCGTGCTCGGTCCAGAGCTCGGTGAGCAGCTCATGCATCTCGATGCGAATACCGGGATCGAGTGCGCCGAACGGCTCGTCGAGAAGCAGGATCTGCGGCCGGCCGAGCAAGGTCTGCGCGATCGCCAGCCGCTGCTGCATGCCGCCAGAAAGCATGGCCGGATAGAGGTCGCGCGCATGGCCAAGCCCGACCCGTTCCAGCATGGTTTCGGCTTCTTGCCTGGCGCTTGTGCGCCTGGCGCCGAAGACGCGGCCGAACGGTCCGCCCGAACGGAAGTCCTCGACCAGCAGCAAGTTCTGCAACGCGGTCAGATGCGGAAACACGGAATAGCGCTGGAAGACGATGCCGCGCTGCGGCGTCGGCTCCGGCACGATCGGCTGGTCGCCGACGACGACCACGCCGCCACTTTGCTGTTCCTGGCCAAGCAGGATGCGCAGGAACGTCGATTTTCCACAACCGCTGGCGCCAACCAGCGACAGGAATTCACCCGCTTCGGCGGAGACGTTGACCCGTTCCAGCACGCGGGCGTCGCCGTAGCTCTTCTCCAGCCTATGGACGAGGATCCGGCTCATCTGGTCCGCACCGGATGCGCCCAAGGCGAGATAATGTGAGAGAGCCGCACGAGCAGCCAGTCGGTCATTACCGCAAGCAGCGTGATCCAGGCGACGTAAGGCAGGATGACGTCCATCGATAGGTAGCGACGAACGAGGAAGATGCGGTAGCCGAGCCCCTCGGTGGAGGCGATGGCTTCTGCCGCGATCAGGAACAGCCAGGCCGGCCCAAGCGCCAGCCGTACGCAAGTGATGAGGCGCGGCATGACCTGTGGCAGCACCAGCCTGAGCACCATGGTCCAGCTGTTGCCGCCGAGCGTCTGTGCCTTGGCGACGAGCTCCGGCGGCAATTCCATCACCCGGTTGGCGATATCGCGCACCATGACCGGTGCGACGCCGAGAGCGATCAAGGTGATCTTGGCCGTTTCGCCGAGGCCGAGCGCAATGAACAGGATCGGCAGCAGCGCCAGTGGCGGGATGACGCAGACAACTGTGACCAAGGGCAGCAGAAAGGCCCTGACGCGCGGGATGAAACCTATGGCGACGCCGAGGCTGAGCGCCACCAGCGTGGCCATGCCGACGCCGGCGAACAGCCTGATCAGGCTGGCATAGGTGTCGGCCCACAGGATCAGGTCGCCGGAGCGCTTGTCCGGCACTGTCGCCAGGTCTGAAAAGGCCGACCACATCTGTGCAGGGGAGGGCAGCAGCTTGTCGCTGGGATTGACCGCCAGCCTTTGCGCCGAAGCGAAGAGATAGGCAATCGCCACGGCGGCAAACGGCAGCGTCCCAAGCAGCAGCGCTCCGCCGCGCGAGACCGTCGCGTTGATGAGGCGAAGCCGCGCTTTCGGCCTGCTAAGTTGCAGGCGCGCGACTTCGGGGCCTGCTGCGGCCTGCATGATGCCGGTTCCTCTGGCTAGCATGTCGCGCTCCCGCGTCAGAGCGTTCCGCCCGCTGCCTCTGCCATAAAGGCCGGATCGAAGCGCAGCTTGACGTTGTTGACGTCGCCCAGCGTCGAGCCGTCGGGGAAGCTCATGCCGATCACGTCGACGCTCGGCGCGTTGGTACCAAGAATGCCGTGGCTGAACAGGAAGTTGCGCACCAGATCCATGGTCTTCGGCAGTTCGGCGCCGTTGGTGAATGCGACCGCCTTGGCCGGCTCGAAGAACATCGCCGTTGATGCAAGCTGAGCGTCGAAACCGGCAAGATCCGTCCCCGACGCCTTGGCCATCTCTTCCTTGGCCGCCTTGCCTTCGGGCGTGCCCGACGTCATCAGCGCCATGGCTTCATACCATGCACCGACAAGCGCCTTGCCCAAGGCCGGATTGTCCTTCAGCGTCGCGGTGTTGACGACCATCATGTCGATGATCTCGCCGGGGATCTCAGTCGAATCAAATACCTTGTGGGCGCCCGGCATGGCAGCGATTTCCGAGACCAGCGGATTCCAGGTGACGACGGAGGTGACGTCGCTGGTACCGTAGGCAGCGACCATGTCGGCATCGGAGGTGTTCACCACCGTAATGTCCTTTTCGGCCAACCCCACCGTCTCTAGCGCGCGCGCAAGTAGGTAATGTGAGACGGAAAGCTCGACGAGATTGACCTTCTGGCCGGCAATATCCTTGAGTGCGGTCTTGTTCTTGAGGATGACCGCGTCGTTGCCGTTGGAGAAATCGCCGACGATCAAGGCCGTCGTTTCGACACCGCCGCCGGCCGGGATCGAAAGCGCATCCATGTTGGTCATCGAACAGCCGTCAAAGCCGCCGGCCGTGTACTGGTTGATGCTCTCGACATAGTCGTTGATGCGGGTGATCTCGACATTGATGCCGTATTTGTCGGCCCACTTCTTCATGATGCCGCTGTCGGAAAGATAGCCCCACGGCATCCAGCCGACATAGATCGACCAGCAAATCTTGAAGTCTTTCTTGGGCGCCGCTTGCGCGGCTGAGATGAAGGGGAGGCTGAGTGATGCGGCTAGGATGATTGTGGCCAGTTTGCGAAGCATTACATACCCCTGTTTGCGATCCGGATTGCGTCCGAACGTCTGTTGGGGGGTTCACGGAGCGCGCATCCGGGAGAGGTTCGCGCCAGCAAACCCGTGCAGGGTTCTCCCGGGATTTTGGCCCGCCGTGTTCCGCCAGATGCCTCAATGCATCTCAAGCGGTCGCGTCTCTTGGACCAGCACCGTGATCGACACGGCCGGAACCCTAGACGCTCTGCACGTGAATAACGAAGCAAGGGGCGTGCCAGTCCGGAAAGCCGTCCTGAGGCGGCCTTTCCCCGGATTTGCAGGCAATCGCGTTATGCTGATGCCACAAAAGTCATCGCAACGCCGACGGATTAGGCAAGGAAAATCTAGCGTCAACCAATATGAACAGGCTTGTGCCCTGGGGACCTCCGCTGATCGCACCCTGCTCTATGGTCGCCCACACATACATGCCCAATAGGGACACGTTCGGGAAGGGCGCGAGCGCGCGGCGGATCCGGATGCCAATTGGCGCCGAGCCATGTGACGAGTGCGCCCGATCGTGCAAGGGCAATTCGTGAAATAAGCGCGACTGCAATGATGCTAGGCAAGCCCGATCGCGTGTCGGGAGGCAGTTGTGAAAGTTGCGATCATCGGACCAGGCTCGCTCGGGAAGGCCTTGGCGAAATGTCTTGGCCTCGCCGGGCACGAAATTCGCCTCAGCTTCAGTCGTGACGAAGGCAAGTTGCGCGCAATCGCGGCAACCCTCCGTGTTGGCTTCGGTGCTCCTGACGAAGTAGCGAGATGGGCCGACGTAATTGCCCTGGCGACGCCATGGCCGGCTCTCGAGCTGGCGATGGACGCGCTTGGCGATTTGTCGGGCAAGATCGTCTGGGACAATACCAATGCAGTCGCGCCTGACCTTTCCACGATGCTGCTAGGCACTACTACGTCTGTAGGCGAGGAGGTTCAGAGGCGCGCGCGGGGCGCCCTTGTCGTCAAGTGCATTCCGACCTTTGCCGAATTGCTTGACAGGGATGATCCGCGTCCCAACGGCGATCCGGTGACGAGCTATGTCGCCGGCAATGATGCAGATGCCAAGGCGGCGGTTTGCCGGCTTCTCGCCGATCTGCCGACAATGCCGGTCGATGTCGGCGATCTCACGGCCTCGCGCCTGATCGAGCCGATGATGCTGCTATTGGTCCAGCTCGCCTATCGGCGCGGGATGGGGCCGACAATTTCCTTCAATCTCATTCGACAGGACGGAACCGGTTCATGACTGATTATCTACCCGCGCGGCGCAAGGCGATTCCAGTAGGACGTCTGCTGATCGATGGCCAATGGCGCGATGCCGTCAGCGGCGAGACTTCGACGACTTTTGATCCGACCACGGAGGCGGCGATCACCGATATTGCGAAGGCGGACGTCACCGACACGAGCGACGCCGTCGCGGCCGCGCAGCGGGCTTTCGAGCAAGGACCCTGGGCGCGGATGCATCATGAGGAGCGCGCCAAGATCCTGTTTCGCATCGCCGATCTAATGGACGAGCGGGCCGAGGATTTCGCGGTGCGCGAGGCGATGGATATGGGTATGCCCTATCGCGATTTCCGCGATATCATCATGCCGCACTGCTCAGGACTGTTCCGCTTTCATGGCGGGCTCGCCATGAGCGCGATGGACGGCGCCTGTCGTACCAGCTACGATCCAAATATCAGGATCCTGACGCGGCGCGAGCCGCTCGGCGTGGTCGCTGCGATCACCCCGTTCAATTTTCCCCTCGCGCTGTCCTGTTCGAAAATCGCGCCGGCACTCGCGGCGGGTAACACGGTCGTTCACAAGCCTGCGACCGACACGCCCCTGACGGCCCTCGCCTTGGCGCAAGTGATCCTCGACGCGGGAGTGCCGCCAGGCGTTTACAATCTCGTCACCGGCCCGGGCGGCACCATCGGCGACGCGCTGGTCAACGATGCCCGCGTCGGCAAGATCGCCTTTACCGGGTCGACCACCGTCGGCCAGGGCATCATGCGCAACGGTGCCGGGACGATGAAACACCTGACCATGGAGCTCGGCGGCAAGAGTCCCAATATCGTTTTCGCCGATGCCGATATCGATGTCGCGATACAGGCAGCCTTCTGGGGCATCTTCTGGAACAAGGGCGAAGTCTGCGTCGCCGGATCGCGCCTGCTGGTTGAACGCGCCTGCTATGACGAGGCCGTCGAGAAGCTGAGCGCCATGGCGAAGTCGGCGACACTCGGCGATCCGCTGGACCCTGCGACGATGATCGGGCCGATCGCATCGCGGGGCGAGTATGACAAGGTCTTGAGCTATGTCGAAGAGGGCAAGCGCACCGCGCGACTGGCCGCGGGCGGCGGCACCCGCCAGGTCAACGGCAAGGGCCTCTTCATCGAGCCGACCATCTTCGCCGATGCGACCAACGACCTAAGGATATCGCGCGAAGAGATTTTCGGTCCTGTCCTGCCGGTGATTCCATTCGACAGCGAGGAGGACGCGATCCGGATCGCCAACGATACGAGCTACGGGCTCGCCTCGGGCATCCAGACCAGCGATCTCGGCCGCGCCTTGCGGCTCGCCGACCGGATCAAGGCAGGCACGGTCTGGCTGAACTGCTGGCACAAGTACCATCCTAATGCGCCGTTCGGAGGTTTCAAGATGAGCGGCTATGGCCGCGAGCAGGGCCGCGAGGCGTGGGAAAGCTACACCCAATACAAGACGATTTGGGCGAATCTTGGCGAACCAGTCGAGATGGCGCGATGAGCGTGCGCGATTCCAACCCACTCGACCCGCGGCATCCCAAACGCATCGCGATGGTCCTTTCCAACCCGGCTGTGTCGATCACCACCGGCTGGCCGGTCGGGTTTTGGTGGAGCGAGTTGACCCATCCCTGGCTCGTCTTCACCGAGCGCGGATACGAAGTCGCGATCTTCTCGCCTGAGGGCAACAAATGCGAGGCGGATGCATTGAGCGACCCGCGCGATCCGTCCGGCTATTCGGATACGGATCTGATCTCGCTCGGTTTCCTGTCGACGCCGAAACTGGCGGTGCTGGTGGAGACGACCCGGCCCATCGCAGAGCTGTCGGTCGACGCGTTCGACGCGATCGTCGTCGCTGGCGGCCAAGCGCCGATGTTCACCTTCCAAGGTGCGACTGAGTTGCAGCGGCAGTTCGTCGCCTTTTTCGCGGCCGGCAAGGTCGCGGCTGCCTTGTGTCATGGCGTCGCGCTGCTGCGTTACGCGCGCCTCTCAACCGGCGAGCTGCTGGCCAAAGGGCGCACTGTTACGGGGTTCGCCAATGTCGAGGAGGACTTCGCCGACAATGCCGTCTGGGAGATGGGCGCGCTGCCGCACGGTACGCATCTGATGCCATGGCGGATCGAGGATGAGATGCGTGCGCTCGGCGCGAACTATATTCAGGCCGGGCTGTGGCGCGATTTTGCCGTGCGCGACGGCAATTTGATCACCGGCCAGCAGAACTTCTCCGGAGCGGCGACCGCCCGTCTTGTCATCGAGGCGCTCGGTGGCTGAGGACCAAGGCCGCTCCTGTCGGTGAAGTTCGGGAGTCAAACTCGCCGTCAGGACGGCGATGCCAAACGACATCGGCCCAATAGGATCCGGAGCCCGTCCAAGAACTCCACTTCAAACAACCACTATCAGCAGCGAGGATGAACCATGGCCGTAGTGACGACACTTGATATTGCCGGCCTGACGGCCGAAGATTATAGCCGCATCCTCGATCGGATCGGCGTGGAGAAACGGCCCGCTGGCGGCATCTATCAGCACATCGCGCATGCCACCGACGATGGTTATCGCATCATCGAGATATGGGACGACAAGGCAGGCCTGGAGCTCTTCTTGCAGGACACATTGTTTCCCGCCGCACAGGAACTGCAAATTCAGCGTGAAATGACCATTATGACCCAGACACTGCACAACATCTTTGTGCCCCGGATTGGTGAACTGACTGCCCTGGCAAATGATGCGCCTGGTGGACCAGTCAAACGGGCAAAAGTGTAGGCATCAAGGATCGAGGATGCGGCGATCGATCATCGAAGTCCCGGAGGAACTTGCGTCCGGACGCCCGGTACAACGATGGTGACCGCGGCAAGTGCAAAGAGGTTGTTCTTTCCTGCCGGCGACTATCGCCATGCGCCGGCCGGAGTCGTTCAGCTGCGTGTGGTTCGCAGCGGTTCATCCTATGCAGAGATCGATCTTGGCCGCGGGCTGCGGCGCGTCTTCACCCGCCCCGGCGACCTGCTGCTCAGTCTTCCCGAGCGTGCCACGCGGTTCAAGATCGAGGAGCCGCGAGAGCTGACGATGATCACCGTTGACTCCGCGCTGGCGTCAAGGCTCCTGGTATCCGCAGGCGGGACCCCCGAGGACCTGGTAATCCTGACCGATCGACCGATACGCGATTCGCTGGTGGCCGAGTTGTGCCGACGCCTCGAAGGCGACCCGCCAGTTAACCCGATCGTCCGCGAATGGACGCTGGGCCTGGTTTTCGCGAACCTGCTCCGTCTCGGGCATGCACGCCAGCGGCAGCAGAAGTCTCCGGTCCTAACCTCGCAGCGGTTCGACCGGGTCCTCGCTGCGATTGACGGCGATCTGGAAAAGGGGGTGTCGATCGACCATCTTGCCGGAATCGCGGGAATACCACGACGCGCCTTCACCGCCGCCTTTCGCGAGGCGACGCAATTGCCGGTACATCAATTCATTTTACGCCGCCGCGTTGATCGCGCGGTCGAGCTTTTGGAAAATAGCAATCTGCCGCTGGCCGAGATTGCTCAGCACGCGGGTTTCACTCACCAGGCCCATATGAATCGCGTCGTGACCCGATTGAAAGGGCTGTCGCCAGGCCGGCTGCGGTCTCGCAGGCGCGACGGCTGACTTGTGATCTATTCCAGCATCGAATGGCGGAGATGTGAGTTGCTGAAACGTCCGTTGCTAAGATGCCCGACAGTTTGCGTGCAGAGCTCGAGGCCGCAAATCTGATAACTGCTTTCGAGCAACGGCCTCCCTATCAGCGCAAATGATTACTTGCATTGGATCGAGCGCGCCCGTCACCCGGAAACACGCCGAAAGCGCATAAATCAGATGATTGACGAGCTTACGAAGGGAGGAATCTACATGGGAATGCAATAAGAGTTGGCATCGCCGCGAAGCTAGCAGATCCGTCAACGATCATCTTCCGATCCGTGGCCTATCGAGATCGGGTGCTTTCCGCATTGATCTTCATCGATTTCCCCACGTTTTTGCGCAGAGGATGCAGAGAGCCAAATAGTGACAATCGAACCTATCCTCCATTTTCGTTTGCGGCAGGTGGCCATATGATCGTGACATCGCAAACTAATAACGTGCTCGGCAGCACGTCGGGAAGGTGGCGCGTCTGGTCGCTCTCGGACGGTTACATCGAGATGCCGGCGGACCTTCTGCGGGACCCGCAGGATAATCCGGTGCCGCAAGCTGCGTTGGCAGGGGCGCTTCGCCTGTCTGTCAATTGCTTCGCCCTCGCAGGTCCAGGCGTTGACGGCGTTCTGATCGACAGCGGAGGAGGGGGCTGGGCCCCGACAGTGGGGCGTCTTGAGCAGGCCATGGCGGAAGCCAAGATCGACCCGGCTTCGATCACGGTCTTGGCGCTCACCCACGCCCATCAGGATCATGTGCACGGACTTTTGACCCCCGACGGCCGAGTGCTCTTTCCAAACTTGAAGGCGATCGTAATTCCCGAAGCGGCTGTGCAGAGCTTTTTCGCTTACGCGCACCTTGCGCAGTTCCGGCCCCTGCTGAAGCCTGTCCAGAATGGCGACCAGGTGGGTGAGCGATTGAGGGCGGTCGCCTTGCCCGGTCATGCTGCCGGTCATACCGGCTACACGTTCGACACGGACGAGGACCGTTTCCTATTCTTCGGGGACATCGTTCATGTGCCGGCCTTGCAGTTCGGCAATCCCGCGTTCAGTTGGGGCTATGACGACGATCAGCTGACCGCGCGCGCAACCCGCCTAAAGGTTTTCAGTGACGCGGCCGAGGCGGGGACGTGGATCGCCGGCGCGCACCTTGGCTGGCCGGGCATCGGTCGCGTGGTGCGTAAGGGCGAAGCATACGGCTATGAGCCGGCAGGAGGACGAGTGACCGGATAGGCGGCCCCGTGCTGGTCGGTTTATACCGCTCTCTTCGCCCAAGGCAAGGATCTCGACGAGCAGCGCCCCGCACTCCGGCGTCCTCAACGGCGGCGGTACCATCGTCCGGCCCACCAAAATATCTGATTCTTGATCCACTGGCGGCCGATCTGCCTGAGGCTTACCGGATCGGCGTCTCGCCGCGAAACAGTGGCTGGTGCGCCCGCATCAAGGCGGCGATCCGGTCGGCGACTTTCCGTACCGGCGGAGAGTGACGTTCCTCGTGATGGGTGACGATCCATTGGTCGGTTTCAAGTTCGGGGATAGGCTGAGCAACGCGAACCAGCCGCGGATCGCCGTCACCGACGAAGCACGGAAAGACCGAAAGGCCGGCGCCGGCGGCCACCAGTTCGCGCACCGAATGGGTGTTGTTGCCGCGTACGGCGATGCGGTCGCCGTGATGGGCTTGCAGCCAGCGCGCCGAGGCAATGTTTGCGCCTTCACCGGTGACGCCGACGAACAATCCGGCGGCGGTGCCGTTGATCAGGTGACGTCCGGAATAAATGGCGTGGGCGACCTTGCCGCTCTGACGGCCGGCCAGCCACTGCTCGGTCGGGCGCTCGCTGCGGATGCCGATGTCGGCGGCACGGCGGCCGATGTCGACCCGGTCGGTGGTGGTGACAAGCTCTACCCTTATGCCGTCATCGACCGTCCAGATATCGCCGATATGGGCGGAAACGAAGGCCGAGGTCCATGGCCCGGCCGAGACGCGGACAATGCGGTCGGGCAGGTTTCCCTCGCGCCAGCGGGTCAGCGACTGCATTGCCGCCTCGACGTCTTCGGCGCGCCGCAGCAGTTCCTCGCCGACCGGGGTCAGCCGGTAGCCGGTCTGCTGGCGCACGAATAGAGGTTCGCCGATCTGCTTTTCGAGCGCGGTGACGCGTCGTCCAAGGGTGGCTGCGCTGAGGCGCGTGGTTCCCGTCGCTGCGCTCAAGCCACCCAGCCGCGCAACGTCGAGAAACAACCTCAGATCGTCCCAGCCGATATCCATTTTGCAGAAATGAAAAACTCCTTGCGACCGTGGCTGTAGCGCAAAGCGGGCATCGTGCGCAAGTATGCAGGCATTGGAGGCGTTGGACAATCCTGCCTGGCGGGACAGGGACAAGCGCCTCGGCTGGCCAAGAAGCGAACTGAACCCTTTCGATCGCGCATGCGATTGGCGCAGAGGTTTTGCGCTTCCGACCAACCCAGGCGCGCAGGCATTCTGCGTACCAAAGGAGACGATCATGTTGGATGAACTTCGATACCGTTTCGCCCGCTGGATTGCCTATCGCCAGACGCTTGCGAGTTTGAGGCAGGCCCGGGACAGCACACTGGCGGATGCCGGCATTTCTCGCGAAGAGATCCGCGAGCGTGCCCGCCACGCCAGCTTGCGTCGTTGAGGAGCCGGGCATGCAGATGATGATGCTTTGGGATGGCCGCTCGGTACCGCGCATCGGAATCGGCACCTGGGCGGCGGGTGGCCCCGCGCGTTGGCGTGAGACGGCGACAATCTATGGCGAGGTCGACGATATCAGGTCGCAAGCCGCGCTGGCGATGGCTTATGAGATCGGCGCGCGGGTGTTCGACACGGCTGCCGCCTATGGCGCCGGCAATGCCGAACTGATCCTCGGGCGGGCGTTGAGGGGTAAGGACGAAGCCGTCATCGTCACCAAGGTCGGTTATTTCGGCGATCCCGAAACGCGCAAGATCGCACCCGAGGATGCCTCTGCCGCGGCAATCCGGACATCGATCGACAATTCGCGGCAGCGCCTGCAGCGGGATTGTATCGACGTCGTGCTGCTACATATCAACGAGTATCCGATCGAGCGCGCCGGCGAGGTGTTCGATACGCTCGGCCTGTTGCGCCAGGAGGGCAAGATCGGCGGCTTCGGCTGGAGCACCGATCACCGCGAACGGCTTGCCGTCTACGCGCCGCGCGAGGGGTTCGTCGCCGTAGAGAACGACTTCAATGTGTTTACCCCGGCGAACGAGCTGATGGCCGTTGCGGCGCGCGAGAACCTCGTCTCGTTCAGCCGGCTGCCGCTGGCAATGGGGCTGCTCACCGGCAAATACACGCCGGCCATGCGGCTGCCCACCAACGATGTGCGCGGCGGGAATGCCGAATGGATGGTGTTTTTCAGGGATGGCGCCGCCAACCCGGACTATCTGTCAAGGCTCTCGGCAATCCGCGACCTGCTCACCTCGGGCGGACGCACGCTTGCGCAAGGCGCGCTCGGCTGGATACTCGCCAAGTCGGCAATCGCCCTGCCGGTTCCCGGCTTCACGCGGCCCGAGCAGGTCGAGGACAATCTCGGTGCGCTGGAGAAAGGGCCGCTGCCGGCAACGGTGATGGCCGAGATCGACACAGTGCTGAAAATTGCCGAGACTTCGTAGGGTGTGGTGAATCCGGAATTCGCATTGGCGATAATGCGACCAACTTCGATCCCTCTGCTGTCTGCCGATATCGCATTTTTCTCAGTCAAGCTTCCGTGGCGCAATTGAACACGGACGGAGCGGCGGACACGCTCGAGTTGAAGGTCCGCCGCTCCGGTTTCAGATCAAGGAGTGATGCTGCAACGGGAGATGGGTAGCGAGCTGCGCTTGAGCTGCGCCGCCGACCGCGTCGCTGTCGAGAGAGAGCGACCCGGTTGAGCTGTCAAAGATGATGTGGTGGGAACCGTCATCTGTGGCCGTAACAGTAGGGGACGTATGCAATGAAAGCCCTCCCGACTTGAGGTCGGCAAGCGCGGAGTGGTCGAGCTGGACTTTGTCCTGAAGCTTGCTGAAGTCGAAGGCATCGTTGCCGTGACCGGATGTCAGGTCGGCGACGGCGCTCTTGTGGACACCGGCGCCGGCATTTTCGTTGCCCTGGAGCAGTTGGGCGAACCCGTGGCCGGTCAGGCTGGTTGCCGTTTTCTCGGATGGGCTGCTGGTCGCGGCAAGCTCCGAGCCGGACGAAAGCGCGGGGCTCAACGCGGCCAGCACCCGGTCAACGCTGCTGCCTCCCTTGTCGCCGGCAGTATCATGGCTGGTGTCGTTGCTGCCGAACAGATCGGTCAGAGCGTGAAAACCGCCGCGGTCGGAGGGGGAAGCGGCGGTCACAGTCGAACTGCCATCGCTTGCGATGGGGTGCGAAGGCGCCGTCGCGGTCGAGCTGCCATCGCTGGTGCTATCGCCGGTGGAAGGGGCGGTCGCAGTCGAGCTGCCATCGCTCGTGGTGGCGCCGGCGGCGGTCGCAGTCGAACTGCCATCGCTGGTGCTATCGCCGGTGGCGGCATGGGAAGGGGCGGTTGCAGTCGAGCTGCCATCGCTCGTGGTGGCGCTGGCGGCGGCGGTCGCAGTCGAACTGCCATCGCTCGTGGTGGCGCCGGCGGCGGTCGCAGTCGAACTGCCATCGCTTGCGATGAGGTGCGAAGGCGCCGTCGCGGTCGAGCTGCCATCGCTGGTGCTATCGCCGGTGGCGGCATGGGAAGGCGCGGTCGCAGTCGAGCTGCTATCGCCGGTTGCGGCATGGGAAGGCGCAGTCACCGTCGAGCTGCTATCGCTGGTGGCGGCGTCGGACGCGGGCGCAGCAGCACTGTTGTCGCTGCTGGTGGTGTCTGAGGCCGCAGCGGTAGTGGTGTTGTGTTCCCGGAAAACGGCTTGCAGTTCCGAGGAGCTTTCAAGCGCGGTATCGCCGTTCTGCGTTCCCCACTTGTAGGTATAGTCGAAGGCGGGTGACGGAACCAGCTTGGCCCAATGATCCATCATGGTTTGCATCTGTTCGGTGGTGGGCATGACCTGTCTGCCGCCATCGGAAGTCTCCCAATTGCCGCCGCCAAAGGCCTGGAAGACCGGAACGATGTTGCTGATCGGGATGCCCGACTTCACCGCTGCAGCCACGGCTCGGTCGATCATGTCGTAGTCGACCGTGTCCGTTCCCGTGCGCACCGGATAGGGGTCTATTCCAAAATAGTCGATATGCGTGTTGGCCGGATTGTAGGTGTTGGTAAAATCCGGATTGGTCGGGGATCCCATGTTCATCATGGTGATGAAGGTCTTGGCGCCTGGAAAATGCTCATGGATCCAGTCGGATTCCGCCTTCAGGTTCTCGGCGGTTGCATAGGTGCCCCACCTGCCCGTGGGATCGGGCTCGTCAACCAGATAGAATCCGAACACATTCGGATTGCCGAGGAAGGGGGTCATTTTCTCGATGAAGGATGAAGTTACGCCCTCGTGCTCGTTGAGGTACACCAGACCCTTCATGCCGTCCGGCAACGCGTCGACTTGCGAAGCGTACTGAACGTCAGCCAGATTGAAGCCGGCAGTTGCGATTTCGGTGGCGGATCCACCCGACGTATAATGCAGAGTTGCCATCCAATATTCCTTTTTCTGATTTCGATAGCGCCCGGCGTCTACCTACAGACGGCGTATATTAGCGCAAATCACATACAGACACCCGTCGATAGAATCATTGACCGTTTGTAGGAATGCTGCACGGATTGTGACTTATTTTGACAGCAGCGACTTAGGACAAGATGCTTATTGTCTTCTGATGTCAGAATGATGCCAGAATTGCGACTTTATTTTGAAGGCGCTGTAGTTTTTGAAGTTCCTCGATATTTTTATAATGGCTATACATTTATAGATTTTAATGCGTTAGACGTCAACTTTCGTACGGAAATTCAAAATGACGTTAACCTCTGACTCCGGGCCCCTCCACAGTTTCACTGCCCAACCAATTAGCTGTGGACAATTCGTAGGCATCTGCGCGCTCGTCACCTGGTATCGGTCGGCAGATCTCCGTGATCGAAATCAAATCAATTTAGGAAACCTCCCAAAAGGTGAGAGTAGGGCTGGTTCCCAGCTGGAGAGCCTGAGGGCCTTGGCCGCCTGAGCACCGTCATGTGTCCGCCGCTCCGCTAAACACGGGGGCTGCGCGGCGGACACGCCGACGTCACCGCAATACCACGCCATTTTGCTGAACTTGACGCACACAACTCGAACCCGCTGGGTGACGAAGGTTGAGCATCAGCCAGAAATGGGCATCCCGCTTTGGAAAAATCCGGTGCTTGAACAAAGATAAAGCGGCGGACCGTCTCGAATTGAAGGTCCGCCGTTCCGGGTCGTTCAGATCACAAGGAACGAACCTGCCGTAAGCGACAGACCTGGAGAGAGAGTGGCGAACTGTATTTGAGCTGCGCCACCGATCCCGTCGCTGTCGAAAGAGAGCGCCCCGGTTGAGCTGTTGTAGATTATATGGTCGGAGCTGTCATGCGCAGCCGTGCCAGCAAAGAAAGCATCGGATGAAAGGCCGCCCAACTTAAGCCCGGCAAAAACGGCGTCGTCGAGCTGGATCTTGTCCTGGAGCTATTGAAGTCGGTGACCTTGTCGATATTGCCGGCTCCAAGAGCGCTGTTGAACACGAAGGCATCATTGCCTCCGTTACCGGTCAAGATGTCGGCACCGCCGCCACCATTGATGATGTTCGCGCCGGCGTTGCCCTGGATGGTCTGGCTGAACTCGTTGCCGCTGAGGTTCATCGCCGTCGTGTCGGATGGATACCTTGCAGCGAGAAGCTCGATCTGGGAGCCCGTCGAAAGCGCATGGCTCACTGAAGTGATCACCC
>NZ_JAMYPW010000013.1:0-118715 GCF_040320565.1 Mesorhizobium sp. M0664 | reverse complement strand
CTCAGCCTGTGGGCGTCGAGATGGTCTTTCGATATGTCGATCCCGATGGTATCGTTGGTCATCTTTCACTTGTCCTGTGCTTGTCATTCGGAGCCGAACTCCGGGTATCCGTTCAGGCCTCAAGGGAAAGACGAGGGCGATCCGACTCTAGCTCGACCCGTCAAACGGTCAGCAATTCCACCGATCCGACCCTCGCCGCTGAGGGAGGGCGGCTACCCTCTCTCAGCGTTCCTTTCTGACCCATTCGGCAGCGAAAGTCATAAGACAAGCAATTCCAGGAAAAGTGTGAAGCGGTTTTCCGTCCGGAATTGCGTCAAAACAAAAAAGATAGAGCGGTTCGGCGTTTCTGCGAAACGATGAACCGCTCTAGCGGATCTGCCGCCGGGTTGCCGGTTTTAGCTTGCCGGCCCCGGTCGTCTGCGGACTGCAGGCCGGCGCGGCGGGCCCGGCTCGGGATCGGTCTTCGCCGCACGTGCCGGCTGCCCATGAGGGGTTTCGATCAGCGTGATCTTCTGCCAGATCTTTCGCGAGAGGTTCGAAGCCAGGTTCTCGATGTCATTGACGCCGTCGATGACCACGGCGTCATTCACCGATTGCGCGAACAGCGCGGCGATCTTGCCGGTGATCGACAGCATTTCGGAGCAGTAGTCGAGATAGCGGGCAAGGTCGGCGGCGTTGGTGATGCGGGCTGGCGAATGCGCAGTCGGCTTGAAACTGGCTGAAAGCGTTGCCGGATCCTTGGTCAGCTGGTGCATGTCGATGACGTGGATCAGCGACCGCAGCCCGTGGAGCTGGCGAAACACCCGCTTGCGCTTGATCCGCTCCTCGGAGCGAATCAGGGCCAGGAAGCCCAGCACCGCGAGGATGATCATGTTGAGGGAGGCTTCGATGCCTTGCACCGACTGGAAGGCATCGTGGTTTCCCGAGATGCGGCCGAGCGGCAGGATTGTGCCGACGAACAGGAACATCAGCGCTCCGACGACGAAGGCGGCGATGATGAGGCCGCGCAGCCACCAGATCGGCGCCTCCAGCGCCTTGGCTGCCTTTGCCAGATCGCGCGACAGCGACACGAGCTCGGCGGCGACGCCGCGCAAGCCTGCATCGGGAAAGCGCTCGGCGACGCGCCCTTCCAGCCGTTCGGCGGTTTCGAGGATCAGTTTCGGATCAAGCGAGCGGTAGCGCATGACGAAATGTCCGATCGGTGCTCAGGGTTCGGCCGGGGCGTTGGTGCGCTTGCCGTAGCGGTTGGGGCCGGGTTGCCCTGGAAACAGGCAAAGCACGAGGAAAGCGATGATCGAGACAACCGGCACGAACAGCACCAGCGCCGCAACGCCCGGCTTGTCGAGGTCGTGCAACCGCTTGACCGCCAGCACCACGTTCGACCAAAGCGAGGCAATGAAGGCGATGAAGAAAATGAACGACCACATGTTGCTCTCGGTGGTGCCCTCCGGCACCAGCGTGAAACGGTAGAGCGGGAAGGCCTGTATGATGGCCACCAGCAGTCCTCCAAGAAAATAGGCCGCGCGGCTGACGCGGCCCGAAGCTTTGAAGAAAAGCCAGATGAGGTCTGATCTATCAGGCAAGCGAATTCCGTCCGTATTCGTTGAGAAAGATCAATCGCGCAGCAATTCGTTGATCGATGTCTTGGAACGGGTTCTGGCATCGACCCGCTTGACGATGACGGCGCAGTAGAGGCTGGGGCCGGGCTCGTTGTTTGGAAAAGGCTTGCCCGGCAGCGAGCCGGCGACGACGACGGAATTAGGCGGCACCTCGCCGTAGAAGATCTCGCCGGTGGCACGGTCGACGATCTTGGTCGACTGGCCGATGAAGACGCCCATGCCGAGCACCGAGCCTTCGCGAACGATGCAGCCTTCGACCACTTCGGAACGGGCGCCGATGAAGCAATTGTCCTCGATGATGGTTGGGCCGGCCTGCATCGGCTCCAGCACACCGCCGATGCCGACGCCGCCCGACAGATGCACATTCTTGCCGATCTGGGCACAGGAGCCGACCGAAGCCCAGGTGTCGACCATGGTGCCGCTGTCGACATAGGCGCCGACATTGACGAAGGACGGCATCAGCACGGCGCCGGGCGCGACGTAGGCGGAGCGGCGCACGATCGACGACGGCACGGCGCGGAAGCCCGCCTTCTCGAAATCGACGGCGCTCCAGCCGTCGAATTTTGAGGGCACCTTGTCCCACCATACCGCCTGACCGGGACCGCCCTCTATGATCTCCATCGGGGTGAGCCGGAAGGACAGCAGCACCGCTTTTTTCAGCCACTGGTTGACGTGCCATTTGCCGTCGGCCTGCCGCTCGGCGACGCGTGCGACGCCCCGGTCGAGCAGGTCGAGCGCCGATTGGATGGCCTCGCGCGTCTCGCCGCGGGTTGCGGTCGAAATCGTGTCGCGTTCCTCGAAGGCGTTCTCGATGATCTCCTCGAGGCTCGCGAGATCGGGCTTCGACATGAATTCGCTCCATTACCAAGCTGTTAAGGGCCGGCGCCTTAACCTGTTTGAAAGTCGCGCGGACCCTATGTGAAGGCTTGGGGAGGGTCAATCGCGGCAGCGTCACGGGACGGCGCAGGTGAATGATTGGACGGGTAAAGCAAATATGACTCCCATGGAAAAGGCGGGATGGACGCCGCTGCCGCATTCGGACGAGGATCTGGAGCGATCGAAAAGCGTGCCGGACACGCCGCAAACGCGCGCGGAGACATATCGGCTGGCCTGGAACGACCCCGATTTCATGACGCGGCGCGAGTTGCGCGCGGTCAGGCTGCAACTCGAACTGCTGAAGCCGGAGATGATCCTGGCCGAGCGCGGCATCCAATCGACCGTCATCCTGTTCGGCGGCGCGCGCATTCCCGAGCCCGGCGGCGAAGCCTGGGCGGCCAAGAACGAGACGCAGAAGAAGAACCTCGAGCAAAACAGCAAATATTACGAGGAGGCGCGCAAATTCGCCCGCCTCTGCTCACAGCAGTCGGCCACCTCGTACTATCGCGAATTCGTCGTGGTGACCGGCGGCGGGCCGGGTGTCATGGAGGCCGGCAATCGTGGCGCCGACGATGTTGGCGCGCCGTCGATCGGTCTCAATATCGTGCTGCCACACGAGCAGGCGCCAAACGCCTACGTGACGCCGGAACTCTGCTTCAACTTCCACTATTTCGCGGTCCGCAAGATGCATTTCGTCATGCGTGCCAAGGCCGTTGCGGTGTTTCCAGGCGGCTTCGGCACGATGGACGAGTTCTTCGAGACGCTGACCCTGATCCAGACCGGCCGCATGGAACGCGTGCCGGTCATTCTGTTCGGCAAGGCTTTCTGGGCAAAGGCGATCGACCTCGATTTCCTCGCCGAGCAAGGCACGATCACACCCGGCGATCAGGATATCATCGATTTCGTCGACACCGCTGACGAGGCCTGGGGGATCGTCAGCCGCTTCTATAAACTTTGACATGCAAGCAAGGACTTGAAGCGCGCCGGCTGCCTCAAGCAGGGACTTCCACGATCGCCGTGAGAAAGCTGGCGAGGTCGTCGGTGACGAAGTCCACATCGTCCTCGTTGGCCGGGTCGCGTTCCCAGATTTCCGAGAAGGTCGGCTCGAAATTGCGCGGCACCACCAGCACCGTGGTCATGCCCAGCGATTTCGGCACCGACAGGTTGCGGGCAAGATCTTCGAACATCACCGCATTTTGTCCGGTAACGGCGTGGAGTTCGGCAAATTTCTCATAGGATTGCCGCGCCGGCTTCGGGTTCAGTCCGGCTGCGACGATATCGAAAATATCATCGAAATGCTCGAGAATGCCCAACTGCCGCGCGGTGCGTTCGGCATGCCGGCGATCCCCGTTGGTGAAGATGAATTTACGGCCGGGAAGCTGGCGAATGGCGGTGCCGAGGACGGGATCGGGCACCAGCCAGGAATAATCGATATCGTGCACTTTCTCGAGAAAATCGTCGGGGTCGATGCCGTGGCGCGTCATCAATCCGTTCAGCGTCGTGCCATATTCGCGGTAGAGCTCCTTTTGCAGCTTGCGTGCTTCCTCGCGCGGCAGCGTCAGCAATTCTCCGACGTAGGCGGTCATCTTCACATCGATCTGCGAGAACAGATTCGAATGATGCGGATAAAGCGTGTTGTCGAGATCGAACACCCAGTCGGTGACATGGGCAAAGCGGGCGGGGTCGGGAAGTGTCGTCATACGTCCTTATGGCACGAAACGATCTTTCTAACAGGAGGTTTATCCACAACCTATGCGCGCCCTGGGTGGTAAAAATGGCGCCATGATTAAAATCTTAAGCATCGCCGAAAGGTGACATTCAGCGCTTTGCTGGAACCAAGACGGACCAGTGGGAGCAAGCGATGAATCGCATATTTCTAAAGTCTGCCGCCATCGCTTTCGCCTCCGTCGCGGTCTCGCTTTTGCTGACGCTGATCGTCGTGCCGGCAATGGGGTTTCCGATCAATCGCACCATCTGGCTGACATCCACCGTGTGCCCGCTCGCGCTGGCCTGGAGCGTCGGCGCCTATACGTTCTGGCAGGGCGAAAGGTTGCAGACCGCGCATCGCGAGCTCGCCCGCGCCCATGCCCAACTCGCCGCCGCACACAGGCGCTTGGCGGAAAAGGCGAGCCGCGACGACATGACCGGCATGCTCAACCGCGAAAGTTTCTTTGCCGCTCTCGACGGCTCCCGGCGCAAATCCGATCGCGGGGCATTGCTGATCGTCGATGCCGACCATTTCAAGACCATCAACGACAGCTACGGCCATCTGATCGGCGACGATGCGCTGCTCCTGATTGCAAACGCGATAGAGCGTGGCGTGCGCAGCGGCGACGTGCTTGGCCGCATCGGCGGCGAGGAATTCTGCGCCCTTCTGATTGGTGCCACCGAACACGAGGCCAGGCGCATCGCCGAGCGCATCCGCCGTGAAGTCGAGCGTATCCGTTTCCGGCCCGTCGACGAACGAACGGTTCCGCTGACAGTCAGTATTGGCGGCATCACCTGCGGCAGAGACGCCGCAGTGTCGGAGCTAATGCGCGCCGCCGACCAGCGGCTCTACGAGGCCAAGCATCGCGGCCGGAATCTGTCGATCATCGACCGCGATATTTCCGAAGCCGCCTGAGCTCGGCCCTAAGCCTTCTGCTGCATTCAACCGCGCCGCTGCCAGACTGTCAAAATCCGACGATGGCGATGCGGAACAGCAGGGCGGCCGCCGCCAGCGCCACCAGAGCGATGCCAAGGCCAATGGGAGAGCCCCAGCCATACCACTCCATCGCCAGCTTGGCATATCTGAACTCCTCGGCCGGTGTGAATGGGCCGCGCGTTGGGGTCTGATTCATGTTTCACTCCTTGCAGGCTGCGACAGGCCTTTGCCTTGCGCCTGATGCAGCATATTACTATAATGGCGGTAATGTTATGCAAATTGATAGTTAGATGATCGAAATAAATTTGTCAAACATGAATCGGGCCGACATGAAGACCGCCGTCAGCCTTGCCATTATGGGCTGGCAGGACGCGACGCAGGCTTATGACGAGGCAGTGGGCGATAAGCTTGGGCTGAGTATGGCGGAACGCCATTGCCTGGCGCTGCTCTATGGCGGCCCGCGATCGGCTGGCGAGGTCGCGGCCGCAACAGGGTTGACGCCGGCCGCGGTCACCGCGCTGATCGACCGGCTGGAGGCACGCGGCCTGCTGACACGAACGCGCAGCCTCGAGGACAGGCGCAAGGTGGTCATAGAGGCGACGGAACTCACGCGAGAACTATCGACGCGCTATTATGGCGCGATCGCGCAGGAGGGGGAAAAGGTGATCGCCACATTCAGCGACACTGAACTCGCCACGATCCTGCGCTTCGTCACGGCGTCGCTCGACCTTCAGCGCGACCAGCTGGCCCGGCTGAAGGCCGAGGCTTTGGAAACAGCCGACAGCCTATAGGCTCGCCGGGTCGAGCGCTGGCTCGCCTTTGCGGCGCGCCACGATCGCCGCAAGATCGGCGGTCTCGAAAGCATCACGCAGGGCGTCGAACGACGGCAGCACGAAATAGGCACGCTGGAACTTGTCGATCTCGTAGCCGGTGCGCATCACGGTTTCCAGGTCGAACGGGACATGGTGCGCCTCGCCGCCTTCGACCGCGAACTGAAGCTCCGTGAAGGATGACATCAGCCCGGCGCCGAAAGCCTTCAGCGGCTGGCCCGGCTCGCGTATCAGCCCGTATTCGACGGTGTACCAGTAAAGCCTGGTGATCATCTCGTCGCCGCCGAGCGCAATCACGCTATCGGCCTTTTTGCCATACATCTGCATGAAGTCGGCAAAGACCGGCTGCGTCAGGATCGGCACGTGACCGAAGAAATCGTGGAACATGTCGGGCTCGACGATGTAGTCGAGCTCCTTTTGGGTTCGAAGCCAGTTGGTGACCGGGAAGCGGCGGTTGGCGAGGTGGTCGAAGAACGGCTGGGCGGGGATGAGCCCCGGCACGGCGACGATCTCCCAGCCGGTGAACTTGCGCAGCTTCTCGCTGACCGCACCGAAATCCGGGATCTTGTCGAGAAGGCCGAGCGCCGCAACGCCATCGAGATAGGAATGATGGGCGAGCTTCCTGGTCAGCTTCGTCTGGCGGTCGCACAGTGTGCGCCACACCGCCTGTTCTTCGTCGTTATAATTGTAGCCCTGCGCCACGGTGAAATCGGCACGGCAGACCGAATAATCGCCGCGAAGACCTCGCGCCGCGCATTCGCGGGCATAGTCGGCAACGTTCATTGTCATGGCTTGCTCTCCCTGGAAATCATGATCAGCGGATTGCCGGAAATTCTAGCCGGATGGCGCGAGGCAAATCAGCTTTGATGGTGGCTCAAACGCAGGGTTGGAGGTAAAAGGCTCCACGATCGAGCTTTGGGAGAGTGAAAATGCCTCAGTTTGACGAATTCGAGATCAAGATGCTCGACATCCTGCAGCGCGACGGGCGCAAGCCGGTCTCCGAATTGGCGCAGGAGATCGGCCTGTCGACGACACCTTGCGCGCGGCGCTTCGAGGCCCTTCAGCAGGCGGGCATCATAAAGGGCTTCGCTGCGGTGCTCAGCCGCCGCGCCGTCGGGCTGATGGTCGAGGTGTTCATCCAGGTGCGCCTCGTAACCCACAGCGACGGCTCGCCCGAAAACTTTATCGCCGCCGTGCAGCGCATGGACGAGGTGTCGTCGTGCTGGACGATGACTGGAGACTACGATTTCCTGCTGCATGTCATGGTGCCGTCGGTCGACGAACTCAATGCCTTCGTCATGCACCGGCTGATGCGGCTCGAAGGCGTGCGCGACGTACACACGCAGCTTGTGCTGCAGAACATCAAGGGGCCAGGCCATGTCCCGCTTGCACATCTCAGACGATAGGCATTTCTGCGGAAAAGCTGCACACGAACTGCTGAATCGAGCCAATCTCCAGAGCTAGATCGCCGACTACGACATGCGGACCGCCATTGCATAAGGTCCGCCATGAAAATCGTCCTGATCAATCCGCCACATACAGCTATCGGCAGCCGCGTGCCGGACGACCATCTGCCGCCGCTCGGTTTGCTGGCACTGGGCGGTCCGCTGATCGACGCGGGACATCAAGTGCGGCTTGTGGACGCCGAATTCGGGCCGATGGCGCTTGCCACGCTGGTCCGGGACGCGTTGAGCGATCATCCCCACTGTATTCTGATCGGCCATTCCGGCTCGACGTCTGCGCATCCGACAGCCCTGCTGATCGCCGGCATGGTCAAGCACATCGATCCGGCGGCAATCCTGATTTATGGCGGCGTGTTTCCGACCTATCACTGGCGCGACATACTGGCTGAAACGAATGTCTTCGACTTCATCGTTCGTGGCGAGGGCGAGGCGACCATCGTCGCGCTGGTCGAAGCGCTTGAAAACCGCAAGCCGCTGTCGGATGTGGCGGGCATCGCCTTTCCTGACGATTTGCGCCAGCCCTTTGCCACCAAGCCGGCAAGAACGATCGCCAACCTGGACGACTACCGCATCGGCTGGGAACTGATCGACCTCAGTCGCTACAGCTATTGGGGAGGCAAGCGCGCGGTGGTCATGCAGTTCTCGCGAGGCTGTCCGCATCTGTGCAACTATTGCGGCCAGCGCGGCTTCTGGACGCGCTGGCGGCACCGCGACCCCGGGAAGTTCGCGCGGGAGATTGCCTGGCTATACCGCGAGCATGGCGTCGAGCTGATCAACCTTGCCGACGAGAACCCGACGTCGTCCAAAAAAGCCTGGCGCGCCTTTCTCGATGCGATGATCGCCGAGAATGTGCCGGTGCTGATCGTCGGCTCCACCCGCGCCGACGACATCGTCCGCGACGCCGACAGCCTGCATCTCTATCGCCGGGCCGGCGTCATCCGCTGGCTGCTTGGCATGGAAAACACCGACGAGCGGACGCTTGCATTGATCCGCAAGGGCGGCAGCACCTCGTCCGACCGCGAGGCGATACGGCTGCTGCGCCTCAACGGCATCTTGTCGATGGCGACCTGGGTGGCCGGTTTCGAGGACGAAAGTTTGCGCGACCTCTGGCGCGGCTTCCGCCAGCTGATCGCTTATGACCCCGACCAGATCCAGGCGCTCTATGTGACGCCGCATCGCTGGACGCCGTTCTTCAGGATTGCCAAGGACCGCAAGGTGATCCAGCTGGACGCCCGCCTGTGGGACTACAAGCATCAGGTCCTGCGGATGACCCGCCTCAAGCCGTGGATGCTGTTCTTCGCCGTCAAGCTGATCGAACTGGCGGTGCAGTCGCGGCCCAAGGCCTTGGCGCGCATCCTGTTCCACAAGGATCCGGAGCAACGGCATTCGATGCGCTGGTACACCAGAATGGGCCGCCGCGTCTGGTTTCGCGAAGTCTGGGGCTTTCTGGTCCGCGACCGCCGCCTCAAAAATGGCCCGACGCTCGCCGAATTCTGGGGCGCGCCGCAAGACGAGGAAGAGGAATCGATGGTTGTCGAACGCCTGCCGCGTAAGTCCGTGACCGCTATTTCGCCAAACGCATGAGCCCCTCAGACACCCGGCCTCACGGCACGATCAGCGTGCCGGCGCCGTGTTCGGTGAACAGCTCGAGCAGCACCGCATGCGGCGTCTTGCCGTTGAGGATGACGACGCCTGCGACGCCGCGCTCGATTGCCTCGATGCAGGTCTCGACTTTGGGGATCATGCCGCCCGAGACCGTGCCGTCCTTGATCAGGGCCTTGGCCTCGGCCACGGTCAGCTCGTCGATCAGCTTCTTGTCCTTGTCGAGCACGCCGGGCACGTCGGTAAGGAACAGCAGGCGCGTCGCCTGGCAGGCGCCGGCGATGGCGCCGGCAAAAGTGTCGGCGTTGATGTTGTAGGTATGGCCGTCGCGGCCGGGCGCCACCGGCGCCAGCACCGGGATCATTTCGGACCGCGCCAGGAGGTCGAGCAATGTGCGGTCGACCTCGACAGGCTCACCAACGAAGCCCAGGTCGAGCACCCGTTCGATGTTGGAATCCGGATCGATCATGGTCTTTCGTGCCTTTTCGGCAAACACCATGTTGCCGTCCTTGCCGCACAGGCCGATCGCCCACTCGCCCTCGGCATTGATCAGCGCGACGATCTCCTTGTTGATCGACCCGGCCAGCACCATCTCGACAATCTCGACGGTTTTCTGGTCGGTGACGCGCAAGCCGCCCTCGAATTTGGATTCGATGCCCATCTTGGCGAGCATGGCGCCGATCTGCGGCCCGCCGCCATGCACGACGATCGGGTTGACGCCGGATTGTTTCAAAAGTGCGATGTCGCGGGCGAAAGCCTTGCCGAGCGCGATGTCGCCCATCGCGTGGCCGCCATATTTCACCACGACCGTCTTGTTCTCGTAGCGCTGCATGTAGGGCAGCGCCCTTGAAAGCAGCGCGGCCTGCATTTCGGCGGTGGCGGCGACATCCGTCATCGGCGTGGATCCCAGCTTGGCATGAACGGCGGCGTCTTAGCGGGAATTAGACGACGGGGCAAACGGCTTTGCTGTCACGATCGATCAAATCACCGCCTATGCCGGCCGCTGCAGCGGCGCCCGTCGGCCCAGCCAGCCCGAGATCCTTTCCATCTGCGCGGCGAACGACAAAAGCGTTTCCTCGTCGCCGGGGCGGCCGGCGGCCTGGACGCCGAGCGGCAGGCCGGCATCGGTGACGTAAACCGGAAGCGTGATCGACGGTTGCCCGCTGACGTTCTGGATCGCCGGCCAGTGGGTGAACCACAGGCTCTTGTCCATCAGCTGGCCGAATAGCGGCTTGAACTTCAGCAGGCCGGCGAGGCGCAGTCTGTCCAGGACATTCTCGATGAATTCGTCGGCGCCTTTCGGGTCCATGGTGCCGCAGGCGAGCGGCGGGTGCGCGATGACAGGCATCAGCACTGCATCATAGTGCGCGGTTTCGGTGATAAGCCGGCGCGAGGTTGCGTGCAGCCGCTGCAGGCCGGCATAGATTTCGCCGGCCGAGAGGATTTCACCGAACCGGCTCATCACGCGCGTGGCGCGTTCGATGTCGCCTGAGATGGAGCGGCCGACGCGCAAGGCCTCGCCACGCATCGTGCCGGCCACCGCCGCGGCGACGGTTCTGGCGAAATCGGCGATGAAATCACGATCGATATAGGGCAGGTCGATCTCCTCGACGCCGTGCCCGCCTTCGCGCGCCAGCGCAATCGCCGCATCCAGAGCTTTCAACGTCTCTTCGGATATCGGCAAGCCGAGCGGCGATTTTCGATAGAAGGCGAGCTTGAGCTTGCCCGGATCGCGCCCGGCGGCCGCAGTGAAACTGCCGTTCGGCGAGGGTGCCGCGTAGGGCGACAGCGGGTCGGGCCCGTGGGTCAGGTCGAGCAGCAGGGCCGTATCGCGCACGGAGCGGGCCAACGCATGGTCGACGACGAAGCCGTACCAGCTTTCGGTGACGAGCGGCGTCAAGGGTACGCGGCCGCGCGAGGTTTTCAGCCCGACCAGCCCGGTGCAAGCGGCAGGCACCCTGATCGAGCCGCCGCCATCCGAGGCATGCGCCACCGGCACGACGCCGGCCGCGACCAGCGCAGCCGCACCGCCCGAGGAACCGCCGGTCGTATGCGCGGTGTTCCATGGATTGCGGGTGACGCCGTAAGCCACCGACTCGGTCACCAGCCTCAGCCCGTGTTCGGGTGCGGTGCTGGTGGCGATCGGGATCAGGCCGGCGGCCAGATAGCGTTCCGTCATCACCGAACTGAAATCGGGGGTGAAAGCTGGGATGCGGCTGCCGCCATGCGTCGGCACGCCTTTCATGGCGATGCCGAGGTCCTTCAGCGCAAAGGGCACTCCGGCAAGCGGCAGCTTGTGGTCGACGGTTTTCGCTCGCGCCCGCGCCGCCTCAAAAAGCGGTTCGGCGATGGCGTTGATCTCCGGCAGGGTGGCCTCGGCCCGGGCGATCGCCGCATCGACGAGATCTTGCGGTGTGATCTCTCCCTTGTGCACGAGTGCGGCCTGGCCGGTTGCGTCATGCTCCCACAGAACCCGCTCGATCGACATGGTCGCCCTCCCGCTCATTGCAAGCTAGCGGGCGGCGATTTCATTGGCAATCGACGCTGGCGCTGCCGGTGCGCAAGACCATTTCAGTCGTTGCAAATACATTACAATCGCCTAATTTGGCGGCGAATGACGCCGCAGGACATCAGCAACCTGATTGTCCGGACTTCGATGAAGGACCGGGCTGCGTTCGATCTGCTCTACCGGCAGACCAGCGCGAAACTTTTCGGCGTCTGCCTTCGTGTATTGAAGGATCGGGGAGATGCTGAAGAAGCGCTTCAAGAGGTCTTCGTCAAGATATGGACGAAGGCGGACCGTTTCGCCGTTTCGGATCTGAGCCCGATCTCCTGGCTGGTGGCCATTGCGCGCAATCATGCGATCGATCGGATCAGGGCGCGGCGAGAGCCTGCCGCCTATATCGATGCCGCGCTCGACGTGGCCGATCCGGCGCCGGGGCCGGAGACCATGGCCGTGGCGGGCGGTGAGTCCGAACGCATCTACCATTGTCTCGAGGAATTGGAGAAGGACCGGGCGGCGGCCGTTCGGGGCGCCTATCTGGATGGCAAAAGCTATGCCGAACTGGCGGAGCGCTATGGCGTACCGCTGAACACGATGCGGACCTGGCTGCGGCGCAGCCTGTTGAAACTGAGAGAATGCCTGGAGAGATGACGCTGGCTGACGACAATGGACCGGAACGTGGGGGCGACGACCTGTTCGCCGCCGAATACGTTCTTGGCGTTCTGGCCGCCGATGAACGCGAGATCGCGTCGCGCCGCATCGATGCGGACGCCGCCTTCGCGCGCCTTGTCGATGCCTGGGAGGCGCATCTTTCGCCGATGGCCGCCGCCTATCCGGAGACAGAGCCTCCGATCAGGGTCAAGGAAGCATTGGACCGCCGGCTTTTCGCTGCAGAGCCGCGCGCCGGCCTGTGGTCGAGCCTTGGCTTCTGGCGCGGTCTTGCCGCCGCCGCCATTGCGGCGCTGGCGATCTACATCGCCGTGCCTTACTTCCGCCCGTCCACCGAGCCGCCGCAGGCGCGGCTTGTCGCCTCGCTGGCGGCCGAAGGCAGCGACGTCAAATATCTCGTCGTCTACGATGCCGCCCGTCACGAGGTCGGTCTTTCCCACGTTTCCGGCGAGCGGGCCGCCGGCAAGGACTTCGAGCTGTGGATGATCGAAGGCAAGAAGGCGCCGGTGTCGATGGGCGTCATCCCGGCCGGTGCGACCGCGCATTTGGCCATCCCGCCCGCCGTCCAGGAGAAATTGGCGCAAGGCGCCGTGCTTGCGGTCAGCGTTGAGCCGGCCGGCGGTTCACCGACCGGCCAGCCGACTGGACCGGTGGTCGCAGCGGGCGATCTGAAGAGCATCTGACCGCTTCTCATCGCGGGAAGCAGACCTGAAATCTATCTCCCGCGATGTAGACGCCTGCAAAGCTTGTTGGCGGCTGTCGATCCGAGCCCGGCAAATTGCAGCGACAAATATTTTTTTGCGGAGAGGGCGAAACTCCAGCATTTCTATCGCGTATCTCCTTGCGTTCCAAAATGAGGGGAACGATAACCCGAGGAGATTGAAATCATGCGTAAATTCGCCACCCTTTTGCTTGCCGGCACGGTCGCCATTTCCGCGCTCGCCACCATTGCCTATGCTCAAAATCCGATGGTCGGCGGCGCCGCCATGTATGCCCAGAAAAACATCGTCGAAAATGCTATCAACTCGAAGGACCACACGACGCTGGTCGCTGCCGTCAAGGCAGGCGGCCTGGTCGATACACTGCAAAGCGCTGGCCCCTTCACTGTGTTCGCGCCGACCAACGAGGCCTTTGCGGCACTTCCAGCCGGCACGGTGGAGACGCTGCTCAGGCCTGAAAACAAGGACAAGCTTGTCAAGATCCTGACTTGCCATGTCATCGGCGCCAAAGCGATGGCCGCCGACGTCGCCAAGATGGTCAAGAACGACGGCGGCACCCACAAGGTCAAGACGGTCGGTGGTTGCGAACTGTCGCTCAAGGCCGACGGCGGCAAGGTCACCGTGACCGACGAGAACGGCAACGTCGCCAATGTGACGATCGCCGATGTCGAGCAGTCCAACGGCGTCATCCACGTCGTCGACAAGGTTCTCCTGCCGAAGATGTAACAAACGCACGCTGCCGGCGAAGATATCGCTAAGGGCCTCCCTGCGCACGCTCCGCGCCGTTCACGCAAGATGTGGATAGGCGCGGAGTCCCGCTTTGAGGACAGCGATCGTCACCGGCTTTTGATTTCCGTGTGGCGGTCGAATTTGGCACAAGCAATGACAGGAGGAATGGCCATGAACCGTCGCGAGCTTCTTTTGAGTGGTGCGGCAGCCATTGGCGTTGTCGCAGGCGCCACCGCGCTGCGCATGGGCGGAGCCCAGGATGCACGCGCGGCTGAGACTTTCGAGGTTACCAAGACCGAAGCCGAGTGGCGCGCCATCCTGTCCGACGCGGCCTTCAATGTGCTGCGCAAGGAGGGCACGGAATACCCGGGCACCAGTCCGCTGCTCAACGAGCACCGCAAAGGCATCTTCGCTTGCGCCGGCTGCGGCCTGCCGGTCTATTCGTCAGAGACCAAGTTCGATTCCGGCACAGGCTGGCCGAGCTTCTGGCAGGAAATCCCGAATTCCGTCGGCAAGACCGTGGACAGGTCTTTGGGCATGACCCGCACGGAGGTCCATTGTCGCCGCTGCGGCGGCCATCTCGGCCACGTATTCGACGACGGTCCGCCGCCGACCGGGTTGCGACACTGCATCAATGGCGTTGCCCTGACCTTCAAGCCGGCGACCGGGTGAGGACGGCTGCGACCCTGACTTTGTCGGAGCGCGAGAGGACTTCGTAATGGTTGATTTTGCGCATGACCCCGAAAATCGCTTTTCGGGGTCATGCGCGAGGGCGCCAGGCGGGGGATCCAGCGCGCCTCAATGGCCCCCGCCACCGCCGCCCTGAGCGGCTGGCTTGCGGATCACCAGGGTGAAGAGCCCAAGCGTCGCGAACAAAACCGTCAGCATGAAGAATACGTCCATGAACGACAGCAGCGACGCCTGCTGCTGGACCATGCCTGACAGTTTGGAGATGGCCGCCTTGGAGGCGTCTAGCCCGGCGGTCTGCTCGAAGTTGAGCGTCATGTTCTGCAGCTTCTGCTGCGCAGCGGCACTTCCCCATTGCACGTGCTCGGAAAGCCTGGCGTAGTGGAAGGCATTGCGGTCGATCAGCACGGTGTTGATGACTGCCAGGCCGACGGCGCCGCCGAGATTGCGGGTCAGGTTGAACAGGCCAGACGCATTCTTCAGCCGCTCCGGCGGCAAGGTTCCGAGCGCAATGTTGTTGATTGGCACCATGCAAAGCATCATCGAGCAGCCGCGCAGGATCTGCGGGATCAGCAGTTCATAGAAATCCCAGTCGGCGGTGAGATGCGTCATCCACCAGGTCCCCGTGGCGAAGCCGAAGAAGCCGATCATCATCATGATGCGCGGGTCCATCTTGTTCGACAGGATGCCGGAGATCGGCGCAGTGAAGAACATGGCTAGGCCGCTGACGAACAGCGCCTCGCCGATCATCATCGAATCGTAGCCGCGGATCCGCCCCAGAAACACCGGATAAAGATAGGTCAGACCGTAGAGGCCGATGCCGACGACGAAGGAGAACAACGAGCCGAAGGCAAAATTGATATTGCTGAAAGCCCTCAGGTCGACAATCGGCTCCTCGGCGGTGAACACGCGCCAGAAGAACAGCACCGCGCCGAAAGTCATGATGACGGCGCAGATGAACACCGCCTGATCCTGCAGCCAGTCGTTGTTGGGACCTTCCTCCAGCACATATTCCATGCAGCCCAGGAAGGCGGCCATGCCGGCAAGCCCCCACCAGTCGAACTTGCTGAACAGCTTGAGATTGGGTTTGTCGAAGTCGATCAGCGACCAGGCGGCCGTCGTCACCAGAATGCCGGGCACGACGTTGACCAGGAACAGCCAGTGCCAGGACATGGCATGGCTGATATAGCCGCCGACGGTCGGGCCGATGGTTGGCGCCAGCGTCGCCACCAGACCGATCATCGGCGAGACGATGGCGCGACGCGACGGCGGGAAGATGGTGAAGGCGGCTGCAAAGACGCTCGGGATCATGCCGCCGCCGATGAAGCCCTGCACGGCGCGGTAGACGATCATCTGGTCGATATTGGTTGCGGTCGCCGCCAGCGCGCTGGCCGCGGTGAAACCTGCCGCCGAGATTGTGAACAGTACCCGCGTCGACAGCATCCGGCTGAGGAAGCCCGACAGCGGGATCATCACCACCTCGGCAATCAGATACGCCGTCTGCACCCACGGAATCTCGTCCGAACTGGCGCTCAGGCCCGCCTGGATCTCGGCCAGCGAGGCCGAGACGATCTGGATGTCCAGGATGGCCATGAACATGCCGAACACCATTGCCAGGAAGGCGATGACGCGGCGCGTCGAGATGTGGTCGACCGGCACCGGCATGGCTGGCGCCGGCGCCGATCCTGCAGTTAGGGTTGCGGTCGCCATGACCCTTGCTCCCGGTTCCGCTTTACTTCGATGCCGAAGGCGCGGTGCGGCTGTCGACGGCGACGACGACGCTCAGGCCGGCGCGCAGCTTGCCCGTCTTCAGCACATCCGCGGGCACGTCTATGCGAACCGGAACGCGCTGCACCACCTTGGTGAAATTGCCTGTGGCGTTTTCCGGCGGCAGCAGCGAGAACACTGCTCCCGAAGCCGGGGCCAGCGACGACACGGTACCCTCGATGTCCTGACCGTCGATCGCGTCGACCGACACTCTGACCTTTTCACCAGGCACCAGCCGGGCAAGCTGGGTCTCCTTGAAGTTGGCGACGATGTAGAGCTTGTCCATTGGCACGATGACGGCGAGCTTCTGTCCGGGGCTGATCAGGTCGCCCTGCTCGACCGAGCGGTTGCCGACCACGCCGTCATAGGGTGCGCGCAGCACGGTGAAGGACAGATCCCGCACCGCCTTGTCGTGGGCAAGCTGCAGCGAGCCCAGCGTACTTGCCGATTCCGCCCGCTGCGCCTGGAGCACGCCGATATTCGCCTGAGCCGCCGCGATCTGCGCGTCGGCGCCGGCTAGTGCGGCATTGGCTTGCTCGACCGCCGTCTGGGCATCGTCCAACTGGGCCTGGGTACCGACGCGGGTCTTGAGCAACTGGGCGGCACGAACCTGAGCTCGCTTCGCATTATCGGCCGCGGCCTGGTCGGCGGTCTTCTGCGCCTGCGCCTGCTTGAGCGAGGCGCGCGCCGCCTCGGTCTGGGCATCGATGCGGTCGAGCGTCTTGCTCAACGTGGCGATCTGCGCCTCGGCCTGAGCAACGGCTATCTTGTAGTCACCGTCATCGACGATCAGCAACGGGTCGCCGGCCTTCACCTGCTGGTTCTCGGTCACTTTGACCTGATCGACATAACCCGAGATTTTTGGCGAGATGAACGCGGTGTCGGCCTGGACATAGGCATCGTCAGTCGTGATCATGAAGCGCCCGTCGGTCCAGTAATCATAGCCATACCAGGCGCCGGCGCCCAGCAGGGCCAGGCCGATGATGGGCAACAACATCGAGCGCGTCGAGCGCTTCTTCTTGGCGGGAGCCAGCGGGGTGACGTCGGCGGGCTTGAGAGGGGTTTCCGGCGCTTCGATCGCAGGCTGGACGACCTTGGCACTGGGGAAGGGGCGGACTTCGGCACTGGTGGGCGCGTTCGAGGACATGATATCTCTCTAAATTAACTGGCGCTGAATTTTGTCAGACTGAACCGTTCGGTTCGATCTCGACGTTGACTTAGCGCTTAAAGAGGACCATATCAAGAGCAATCGAACCGGATGGTTCGAATTATTTTACGAGGTGTGACATTATGGCCGAAGCCCCCAAGGCCGCTCCTTTGCCTGATTCAGGCCCATTGCCCGGCGCTGGCAAGGACCAGTGCGATCTGCTGGACAGCCTGCCGCGCGGCCGCCCGGCCGCGGGTCAAGACCCGGTCAAGCGCAGCCAGATCATCGACGGTGCGCGCCGTGTCTTCATCGAAAAGGGCTTCGAAGCCGCGTCGATGAACGACATTACGCGCGAGGCCGGCGTGTCCAAGGGCACCATCTATGTCTACTTCGCCAACAAGGAAGAGCTCTTCGAAGCGCTGATCGAGGAAGAGCGCGGCACGATTTTCAAGAACATGTATGAGGTGCTCGACCAGATCGGCGACCTTCGCCAGACGCTGGTGAAGTTCGGCATCGTGCTGTCCATGAAGATCACTTCCGCGAGGGTCATCCTGGCGCAGCGGACGGTGATCGGCGCGTCGGAACGCATCCCGGAGCTTGGTGCCCGGTTCTACGAACGCGGCCCGAAGCGTGGCCATGACAGGGTCGTCGTTTTCCTCAACATGGCTATCGAACGCGGCCTGCTGAAGATCGACGACGTCGAGCTTGCCGCCTATCAGTTCACCGAGCTGTGTCTGGCCGGTCTTTTCCGCCAGTGCATTTTCGCCTATCGCACCAAGGCGCCAAGTGTGGCCGAGATCGAACACATCGTCAGGTCGGGCGTCGATGTGTTCCTGAAGGCCTACAGCACCGAACAGCTTGCAGAGCAGGAACGGGCCTCCAGCCCCGCCTGACAGGCTGCCAGGGTCGGTGGCCTATCCGCCATTGGCGGCGAGCACGATCGCCGCACGCAATTCCTCGAGGCCCTCGCTCTTTTCCGACGACGTGGCGAGCACGAAGGGGAAGGCCGCCGGGCGTTTCTTGATCTTCTGGAGCGTTTCCTCGACCAGTCGCGGTACCCCCGCCGCCTTGATCTTGTCGGTCTTGGTCAGCACGATCTGATACGACACCGCCGCCTTGTCGAGCAGCGACAGCACCTCGTCGTCCTTGGCCTTGATGCCATGGCGGGCATCGATCAGCACGTAGACGCGCTTCAGCGTCACCCGGCCCTTCAGATAGTCGAACACGAGCTTCGTCCACTCGTCGACCTTTTCCTTCGGTGCCGTGGCGTAGCCATAGCCTGGCATGTCGACCAGCGCCATCGGCGGCAGATCGGCGCCTTCTCCCGAAAATCCGCCAGGCACGAAATAGTTGAGCTCTTGCGTCCTGCCCGGCGTGTTGGAGGTGCGCGCCAGCCCCTTCTGGTTGACCAGCGCGTTGATCAGCGACGATTTGCCGACATTGGAGCGGCCCGCAAAGGCGATCTCGGGCGGACCCTCCGGCGGCAGGAATTTCATTGCCGGCACGCCGCGGATGAATATCCAGGCTCGCGTGAACAATTCGATGCCGATCGTGGTCTTGTTCAACGCGTTCAAACCGCTGCCTCCAGAAGAAAAATGTTGCTGCCACGAATGGCATTGAGATTGCGGCTGATCTTTTCTACCGGCCAGTGCCACCACGCCAGCGCCAGCAGCCGCCGGATGGTCCTGTCATCGAAGCGCATCTTCACCACCTTCGACGGATTGCCGGCGACGATCGCATAGGCCGGCACATCGTGCGTCACCACCGACTTTGCCGCGACGATGGCACCGTCGCCGATCTTCACGCCGGGCAGCATAACCGCTTCCATGCCGATCCAGACGTCGTTGCCGACGATTGTGTCGCCACGCACCTCCTTCGACCATGTCGCCGGGTCGAAACCTTCCTCCCAGCCGTGACCAAAGATGTTGAACGGATAGGTCGAAAAGCCGGACATGGCGTGATTGGCGCCGTTCATGATGAAGCGCGCGCCTTCGGCAATGGCGCAGAACTTGCCGATGATCAGCCTGTCGCCGATGAACGGATAATGATGCAGCACGCATTTTTCGGCGAATTTGTCGGGTCCGTCAGGGTCGTCATAATAGGTGAAGTCGCCGATCTCGATATTCGGCGCCGTCACCAGCGGCTTCAGAAAGCCGACGCGCGTGTGCAACGGGATCGGATGCTTGATCGATGGATTGGGTCCGGTCATATCGAGCTCCGTCGAGCAACTGCCAGGCAGGTCAAAATAGCGCGATCCGTCCGGCAGTACCAATCGCTTAATCCAGACCGGCAGCCTGTGCAAAAAGCCCCGGACGAACCAGGGCTTTTTGGTCTCGCATCGTCGGAGCGCCGGCTATTCCGCCGGCGACGGTTTCTTGCGGAACAGCGCGACCAGATTGTCCCACAATTCGATCTTGGCGCCCTGCCGCTTCATGATCACGCCCTGCTGCAGGATCGACAGCGTGTTATTCCAGGCCCAGTAGATAACGAGGCCGGCCGGAAAACCCGCCATCATGAAGGTGAAGATCACGGGCATCCACGTGAAGATCGCCGCCTGCGTCGGGTCCGGCGGCGTCGGGTTCATGCGCATCTGCAGGAACATCGTCACGCCCATGATCAGCGGCCAGACGCCGATCATCAGCATGTGCGGCAAGGTAACGGGGATCAGCCCGAACAGGTTGAAAATCGATGTCGGGTCCGGCGCCGCCAGATCCTGGATCCAGCCGAAGAACGGCGCGTGCCGCATCTCGATGGTGATGTAGAGCACCTTGTAGAGCGAGAAGAACACCGGGATCTGCAATGCCACCGGCCAGCAGCCGGCGAGCGGATTGATCTTCTCGGTCTTGTAGAGCTCCATCATCGCCTGCTGCTGCTTCATCTTGTCGTCCGCGTATTTCTCGCGGATCTCGAGCATCTTGGGCTGCACCTTCTTCATGTTCGCCATCGACGCATAGGACTTGTTGGCGAGCGGGAAGAACAGCGCCTTGACGATGACGGTGGTGGCGAGGATCGCCAGACCGAAATTGCCGAAGAATTTGTAAAGCGTGTCGATCAGCCAGAACATCGGCTTGGTGATGAAATAGAACCAGCCCCAGTCGATCAGCAGATCGAACTGGCGGATATGACGGTCCTTTTCATAGGCGTTGATCGTCGAAACTTCCTTGGCGCCGGCGAATATCTCCGACTCCACGGTCGTCGATTGCCCGGGAGCGATTGTGACCGGATCGGACAGGAAATCGGACTGGTAGCTGTGCGGATGGGGCCCGCTTTTGAACTCGAAATAAGAGAATTTGGGCTGAAATTCGCGGCCGCTCGGCGGCACCAGGGTCACCGCCCAGTATTTATCGGTGATGCCGAGCCAGCCGTCGGTCGATTTGCCTGGCTTGAATTCTCTCTCCGATTCGACCTTGGAGTATTTGTACTCTTGCAGGCCTTCGCTGCCGGTAACACCGATCAGGCCTTCGTGCAGCACATAAGTGCTGGCGATAGCCGGCTTGTCGAAACGGGTGACGCGGCCATAGTTCGACAACGTCGCGGGTGCCGAGCCCCCATTCTGGACCGTGTCGGACACGGTGAACATATATTGGCTGTCGACAGAGAAGGTGCGCTTGAAGGTCAGGCCCTTGTCATTGGTGAAGGTCACCGTGACCGGCGTCGCTGGCGTCAGAGTCGCATTGCCGTCGGTCTGCCAGACCGTGTCAGGGCCGGGCAGCCTGCCCAGATCCGGCGTGCCGGAAAAGCCGATCTCGGCGAAATAGCCGTTCGGCAGGGACGCCGGGTTGAGCAACGCGATCTCGGGCGAAGTCTTGTCGACCGTCTCCGTGTAGTGCTTGAGCCGGAGGTCGTCGAGGCGCGCACCGATGAGGTTGATCGAGCCTTCGAGGCTCGGCGTGTCGATCTTGACGCGGCTGGTCGAGGCAATCGCCTGGTCGCGGCCGGCCGCGGTGACGGCTTCGCCGCCAGGCGCGTTCGGAATGGCGCCCGGCTGCACCGGTGTTTCGCTGGCGCCCGGGCTGGTGCCTTGGGCGGCCTTCTTCCGCTCCGCCACGCGCTGCTCTTCGATGCGGGCGGCTTCGCGCTGCATCTCGCTGCGCGGCATCACATAGAAATATTGCCAAAGCGCCAGGATCAGCACCGACAGTGCGATGGTGATGAAGAAGTTGCGGTTGTTTTCCATCGAAGCCCTTGGCCTATCGTGTTCCACGCAATCTGCGGGAGAGTTCGGCCTTCAACTGGCCGAACGGAGTGGTAAGCACGTCTTCGCGCCCGACGATGACATAATCATTGCCGGGCGCCATGTCATCGGCGGCATGCGTGCGCACGGCCTCTCTGAGCCGCCGCCGGATGCGGTTGCGAACGACGGCGTTGCCGACCTTCCTGGTGACGGTGTAGCCGACACGCGGCGCCTCGCTGTCGCCGCGGCCCAGGACCTCGACGAGGAAAAGCCGCCCGCGGCGCTTTTCGCCGCGGCGGACAGCCAGGAATTCCGCGCGCTTCAGAAGCCGCTTGGGATGGGCACCCGTTGGCTTGCCGGTTGCGGGCAACGATCTTGTCTCTCGCTTGGTGCTCAGGCGCTGAGACGCTTGCGGCCGCGGTTGCGGCGGGCTGCGACGACGCCGCGGCCACCTTTGGTGGCCATGCGGGCGCGGAAACCGTGCCTGCGTTTGCGGACGAGTTTGGACGGCTGGTAAGTACGCTTCATTTGTTTAAATACCGCGGGGTGCGGCCCTTCTTGATTCTGTCACTTTGTAACAGGAGCTTTGCCGGGCCGGTTTTGGCGCGATCGAAACCGCGCCGGGACGAATGGCCCGAGCGTGAGCGGGCTTATAGAAAGAAGGGTTTTGGAAGTCAATCCAGGGTGTCGGGCCGGCGTTGTCGGACCGGCAGGGAAGTCCTTGCGGCCCTTTGTCCGGCTTCGACCAAGGATGAATTTGGCAAAAAAGCCGCAATCGCCTAATCTTGCCCGATCAAGCGATCGTGAAGACGAGCAGTCCCTAAGACAAGCAGCCGTGATGACAGGCAGCCGTGACGACGAGCATGAGTGAAGTCCCAGCAACCGACGAAAGCATCGCCCAGGCGAAGGCCGCCACCCGCAGGGTGCCGCTGGCGCGCGGCCTGTCGACCAAGTTGCTGCTGCTCACCATCGTCTTCGTGCTGTTGGCCGAAATCCTCATCTTCGTGCCCTGGATCGCCAGCTACAGGCTGAGCTGGCTGAAGGAGAGGCTGAGCACCGCCGCCGCGGTGTCGATCGTCCTGGTACAGGGCGAACCTGCCTCGCTGTCGCGTGCCGCCCAGAACGACGTACTGATGGCGATCGGCGCCAAGGCGATCGCCGTGCGCGACGGCGGCGTCTCGCGGCTTCTGGTCGTGGCCGAAATGCCGCCGCAGGTCGACGAGCATATCGATATCGCCAATGTCGGCATGATCAAGGGCATGACCGGCGCGCTGGACACGCTGTTTTTCGGCGGCAAGCGGATGCTGCGCGTTTTCGGGCCGGTCGGCGACAGCGACAAAGAATTCGAGCTGATCATGCCCGACCACCGCCTGCGCAATGCCATGCTGATCTATTCGCGCAACGTCGCCTTCGTCTCGCTGCTGATCTCGCTGTTCACCGCCATGCTGGTCTACGCCGCGATAGACCTGATCATGATCGGCCCGATCAGGACAATGACACGCTCGATGCTGTCCTTTTCCGAGGCGCCCGACGATCCCGGCCGCATCATTCACCCCGCCGCCCGGGCCGACGAGATCGGCGTCGCCGAACGCGAGCTGTCGCAGATGCAGGAGCGGCTGCAGAAGATGCTGACCGAGCAGAAGCACCTGGCCGATCTCGGCCTGGCCGTGTCGAAGATCAACCACGACATGCGCAACATCCTCGCCTCGGCGCAACTGATGTCGGACCGCCTGCGCCAGGTCAAGGACCCGACCGTGCAGGCCTTCGCACCAAAACTGCTGCGCGCGCTCGACCGTGCGGTGTCCTACTCGGAGGGCGTGCTGGCCTATGGCCGCACCCAGGAGCCGCCGCCGTCGCGCCGCAGGCTGCGGCTGCGCCAGCTGGTCGAGGACGTCCAGGGCCTGCTCGACATCGAATGCGGCATCGAATTCGTCAACGCCGTCGATCCGGTGCTCGAGGTCGACGCCGATTCCGACCAGCTGTTCCGCGTGCTCACCAATCTTAGCCGCAACGCCGTGCAGGCGATGGCGGCGGACACCGAGAGCGCCGTGGTGCGCCGCCTGACCATATCGGCCGAGCGCATCGGCAGCGTCAGCCGCATCGTCGTCACCGACACCGGCCCCGGCCTGCCGCCAAAGGCGCGCGAAAACCTGTTCGCGGCATTTCGCGGCTCGGCCCGCAGCGGTGGCACCGGCCTTGGCCTGGCGATCGCCCATGAATTGATCCGCGCCCATGGCGGCACGGTGGAGCTGGTCGAATCGATCGGCGGCCGCACCACATTCGCGGTCACCATTCCCGACCAGCCGGTCCGGCTCGACCAGGCCCGCAACGGGCTGCGCCGCCCGGCGTAACGAACCGTTTCGTTACGGATCGTTTCAATCACAAAGGGTTGGTCCGAGACTACGAGCCATCGACTCGGCCGCCGTGCAACGGCTCGTTTCGTTACGGACCGTTCCGATTGGCAAATGACCGATCCAAGACGACGACATATCGGCTCGGCCGCTGCGTGAAGTGATCTTGCCTTCGCCGGCCGGCGCATGACGGCAAAACATGACGGGCAAAACTTTTGGCCAGGATCGGCTTGCTTTTCGTAAATTCAGTCGCTAGGGAACACGTCACATCGCGGCCGGTCGCCAGGATCGGATCGCGGGGCTATGCAAAGCATGGCCTGTTGCGCGCCCGTAGCTCAGCTGGATAGAGCACCAGACTACGAATCTGGGGGTCAGGAGTTCGAATCTCTTCGGGCGCGCCATTAAACTCAATGTACGGCCCGGGGACATAGGTAACAGAATCTGCCGCCACTGGCCGGAAGGTTGCCTTGAGTGAGCGCCGTCCTTGCAAAGAGCGGATGGTCCGCTGATGCTACTCAGTCGGCCTGCTTAATCTCCGGGCCCGGTTCAGTCGGCGGGCCTGGCGTGCAATCCTGGCCGGTGCATTCCTGCACCGGATCTTTCGCCGGCGGCAGACAATTTTGGCCTTCACAATGAACGGGCGGCTGCGCTGTTGCGGCTTTATTGTTCTGCGGCACAGGCCGATCCTCAGCGCGAACGGCCGGTATTCCAAGGTCGATCACGGCCGTGCACAAGAGCGCAATCCGAAGCAAGTTCATTTTCGCCTCCGCAACTGACAGGGAGACGCAAATTATATCTTCGAACTGCGGCCAACATCCTGTCACCCGCGAACGGCGTTAACAGTGCGTTTCATTGCCGGTCGGAAGGGCGTACCGATTGAGATCGAGCGTCATCCTCTTCCTGGCGAAATAGCGCCAGAAACGGAGCTTTCGGCCAGAGGTGACTGAAGCCAACCTTCCGATTTTTCTGTACACCTGTTCGAAGGGTTCGAGGTGCGTTAGGGCCTCGCATATTCGAGGTTTTCAGTTCTTTCACGGGGGAACGTACATGACGGCATTCAACAGCGTCCGTTTCCGGGTCAAGCCGGGTAGTGAAGACGAATTCGTCGAACTGTTCAGCAGCGCTCCGCGCAATTTCGAGGGATTGCGAAAAATGGCTCTCATCAAATCGGGAGATGGCGCCTTCTTCTCGATTGGAGAGTGGGACACGTTTCAGCATATGGTCGATGCCAGGCCCAAAATGCTGGGCAATCTTGATCGGTTCCGGCATACGTTGCAGCAGCTTGAGGGCGGATATACGGATGCTGTTTCCGGCGAGGCTGTCTTCGAAACGGACGGCAGGAGCAGCGGCAGGTCGGTATAGTTTCGCACTTCGAAAAGCTTATGCCGTGCGCCACTTCCCGGCTCTATCACCTAAACCGCACATTCCCCCTGGAAAGCTCTGCCACCGACCTGCATCCCATCAGCCGCATGTCGCGTTCGATCTCGGTTCGCATCAGGCCGAGTGCCCGTTCGACGCCGGCCTGTCCGGCGGCTGCCAGCGGGAAGAGATAGTAGCGCCCGACGCCGACGGCCTTGGCGCCCAACGACAGGGCTTTCAGCACATGCGTGCCGCGCTGGACGCCGCTGTCGATGATGACGTCTATCTTGTCGCCCACCGCGTCAACGATCTCCGACAGCTGGTCGAAGGGGCTGCGCGAGCCGTCCAGCTGCCTGCCGCCATGATTTGACAGAACGATACCGGTGCAGCCGATGTCGACGGCTTTTCTGGCATCGGCGACGCTCATGATCCCCTTCAGGCAGAACTGGCCGTTCCAGAAGCGGACCATGTCTTCGACGTCCTTCCAATCCAGCGATGGATCGAGGATCTCGGTGAAATAGCGGCTGATGGAAAGCGCTCCGCCACCGAGATCGATATGGCCGTCCAACTGCGGCAGGCTGAACTTTTCGTGTGTCAAATAGTCGATAGCCCATCTCGGCTTGATCGCGAACTGCATCATGCCGCCGGGCGTAAGCCGAAAGGGGATGGAAAAGCCGGTCCGCAGGTCACGCTCGCGGTTTCCGCCGGTGACGCTGTCGACCGTCAGCATCATCACCTCGACGCCGGACGCCTTGGCGCGCTCCATCATGGCGCGGTTCAGGCCGCGATCCCTATGGAAATAGAACTGATAGACCTGCGGCGTCCTGTGCTTGCGGACTTCCTCCAGGCTGACCGTGCCGAGCGACGAGACGCCGAACATCGTGCCGAACTTCTCCGCCGCCGCGGCGACGGCGCGCTCGCCGCTATGGTGAAACAGTCGCTGGAGAGCCGTCGGCGAACAATAGACCGGCATCGCCAGCTTCTGGCCCATGACGGTGACCGACATGTCGACCTGTCCGACGCCGGCAAGGACGTTGGGGACGAGATCGCAGTCCTCGAACGCCGCCGTGTTGCGCCGCAGCGTCGTCTCGTCGTCCGCGCCGCCATCGATATAATTGAAGATCGGACCTGGCAGGCGCTGTTTTGCCAGCCGGCGGAAGTCCTGAAAATTGTAGCAGCTTTGCAATCTCATGAAATCAATCGGGTATATGCCGGGCCCGATGTCAAGCCTGTGCCATTGTCGATCGCCGGCGCTCTCGCCTCAGCCCGCCAGAGCGCCAACCGACTCCCGCTCCACCAGCGGGCATTCGAGCTTGGTGATGGGATAGCGGCCACGACCGGGAGCAGCGGGGACTTCGAGCTGCTCGATCGCCCATTGTCCCATCGCCATATGCGGCAGGATCGACGTCGTCAGCGGCGGGAACAGATGCCGCGCGATCTCCTCGTCGTCATAACCGATCACCGAAATATCCCGGGGGATGTGCAGGCCGGCCTCCTTCAGCGCCTCGTAGCAGCCGATCGCGGTGCGGTCGTTCTGGCAGAAGATGGCGGTCGGCCGGTCCTTCAGCGCCAAGAGCTCGACGGTCGCGGCATAGCCGGCGCTCGCCGACCAGTCGCCTTCGACGACCAGCGCCGGGTCGAACGGAATGTCGGCCGTCGCCAGCGCCCGGCGGTAGCCCTTCAGCCTGTCCTGCGCCGCCTGCATCCAGGGCTCGCCGGTAATGGTGGCGATACGCCGGTGGCCATGGCCGATCAAGTGGCGGGTGGAGCTCTGGCCGCCGGCGATCTCGCTCGGCACCACGGCGGGGAAGGCATAGTCGGCGGTGTAGCAGTTGAGCAGGATGACCGGAATGTCGAGGCCGTAGAGATAGTCCGGCGCGACGATCTCGCGGGTGAAAATGGTCATGTAGATCAGCGCCGAAATGCCCCGCTTGGTCAGAGCCGCGATGGCACGGGGCTCCATCACCTCGTCGCCCATGGTCTGCGCCACCAAAAGCACATTGCCGGCGTTCCACGAGGCTTGCCGCGCCCCTTCAATGGCGACGACCGCCTCCGGGCTGGTCGCCAACTGGTCGACGACGAAGCCGATCACGCCATCCAGCCCGTCGAATGCGGCAACCGGGGCTCGCAAGGCAGAAAACACGGGCGGCGAATAGCCCAGCGTTCGCGCCGTCTCGATCACCCGCTCGCGGGTTTGCTGCGACAGCCTGATGCCCGGCGTGTTGTTGAGCACGAACGAAACCGTCGCCTGCGAACAGCCTGCCGCCCTTGCGATGTCGGTCATGGTAACGCGGCCCTTGGGGTTTTTCCCGGACAGCTTGCGCCGCCTGGTACCCTCAAGGACGGGATCACGCAGTGGTTCGTTCATGTCATTGGTCCCGCGAATCTCGCATTTATAGGGCGAAGCGATACTAATAGATATAATCGACTCTCTTAGGCGATTTAATCCCCGATCCAAAACGGTTGCGACTGGGGAGGCCTCACTTGTTTGTGGGCGAGAATCCCGACCAAACTAATACTCTTTACTAATATCTGGCATCCCTATAACGTCAATCCATCATGCCCGGACGACGTCGGACCGCGCATGTTCGGAACGCAAGTCAGCCTGGTATCGGACGGTTCCCGTCAGTCGAAGCTTGCCTGCCGCTCCGGGAAATGTCAGACAAATCGGACTATTTACGAACGGCGAATGAGTCTCTAAAGTCGACGATAGCGGCTGGAATGGCGTCGTTCTTCGCTGCCGGAAACCCTTGAGGAGGAGGGCGTCCAAGCCGCGCCGGCACGTTCATCATCAGCGAAAATTACTGAGTCAAATGGGAGGTTGAATATGAAATCTGCGATACGAAATGCGTCCGTCGCCGCTGCGGCCCTGCTGCTCGGCCTTTCCGCCAGCGCAATTGCGCGGGCCGACGACAAGCCGACTCTGGCCTTCGTCGTCAACGGCGCTTCCGATTTCTGGAAGGCGGCCGAAGCCGGCGTCAAGAAGGCTCAAGGCGAACTGCCCAAATACAATCTGGAGCTCAAATATCCGGAGCAGTCCTCGGTCGCCATCCAGCAGCGCCTGATGGACGATCTGGTGACGGCCGGCGTGAAGGCGATCATGGTCTCGGCCGTTGATCCCAAGACGTCGACCGACGGGCTGAACAAGATCGCCTCGGAAACGGCGTTGTTCACCACCGACAGCGACGCACCGCAGACCAAGCGTGTCGCCTATATCGGCTCTTCCAATGTCGATGCCGGCAAGCAGGCGGCAGAGATCGCCAAGAAGGCAATGCCTGACGGCGGCAAGTGCCTCGGCTTCGTCGGCCTGCTCGGCGCCGACAATGCCAAGGAACGTATCCAGGGCATGAAGGACGGCCTCGCGGGCACCAAGATCGAATTGGTCGACGTGCGTGGCGACGACATCGATCAGGCTCGCGCCAAGAAGAACGTCGAGGACGCGCTGGTCGCCAGCCCCGACGTCACCTGCATGGTCGGCTTCTATTCCTACAACACGCCGCGCATCTATGAAGCGCTGCGCGATGCCGGCAAGCTCGGCCAGATCACCGTCGTCGGCTTCGACGACGATCCGATCACGCTGGGCGGCGTCAAGGAAGGCACCGTCGCCGCTACCGTCGTGCAGCAACCCTTCGAATGGGCCTATCAGGGCATGAAGCTGATGGCTGCCTATCTCGAGGGCGACAAGTCGGGCATTCCCGCCGATGGACTGATCATCATCCCGACCAAGATCATCGGCAAGGACGATGTCGACGCCTACGCCGCCAGCCTCAAGGCGATGTCTGGAAACTGAGCGAATTAGGTTGCGCCGGCTCAAGGTTCGCCTTGAGCCGGCGTTCTATTGACGGGCTTCGCGAGGCCCGTCAGTCTGAGACCAAACGGCTCACCGGCTGCTGTCAGCGTGATGAATTATTCCGACCCATCCATCGTTGCATCCACGGACGCTCCGTTCCTGAGCCTCGACGGTGTGCGCAAGACCTATCCCGGCGTTGTCGCGCTGGACGGGTTCTCGATCGAGGTCAGGCCCGGCGAGGTCATCGGCCTGGTCGGCGAAAACGGCGCCGGCAAATCGACGCTGATGAAGATCCTCGGCGGCGTGACCCGGCCGGACACCGGCACCATCACCGTCGATGGCGTCGCCCATGACGGGCTGACCGTCGAGGCAAGCATCGGCTCGGGCATCGCTTTCGTCCACCAGGAACTCAACCTGTTCGAAAACCTCGACGTGGCCGCCAATATCTTCTTTGGCCGCGAACCGCTGCGCGCCGGGCCGCTCAAGCTCGTCGACCGCGCCAGGCTGCGAGCGCAGGCGGCGCCGCTGCTCAAACGCGTGGGCGCCAATTTCTCGGCCGATACGCCGGTGTCGGCGCTGTCGCTGGCGCAGCAGCAAATGGTCGAGATCGCCAAGGCGCTGTCGATCGAGGCAAGGCTGGTTATCCTCGACGAACCGACCTCGAGCCTGCCGATCGCCGAAACCGACAAGCTGCTCGGTGTCATCAAGGCGCTGAAGGCAGACGGCATCAGCGTCATTTTCATCTCGCACCGCCTGCACGAGGTCGAGCGCGTCGCCGACCGCGTCGTCGTGCTCAGGGACGGCATGCTCGCCGGAACCTTGCCGAAGAGCGCCATCAATCACGACCAGATGGTCAAGCTGATGATCGGCCGCATGCTGAAGGAGCGCGAGAAGGCCGCGGAATCGGCGCGCCCACCGGGCTCTGTCGCGCTGTCGGTCAAGGCCATTCGCACCGCTGCCTATCCCGACCGGCCCGTCGACCTCGATGTCAGGCATGGCGAGATCCTCGGCCTCGCCGGTCTCGTCGGCTCCGGCCGGACGGAGCTGGCGCGCGTCCTGTTCGGCATCGACAGAAGCTTTGGCGGCTCGTTCCAGCTTGACGGAAAAGATCTGGTTCTTGGTTCGGCCGCGGACGCAGTGGCCAACGGTATTTTCCTCGTCCCCGAGGATCGCAAGCTGACCGGCATCCTGCTCGACCTGTCGATTGCCCAGAACATTTCGCTGCCCAATCTGCCGGCGCATTCGCGGCGCTCGCTGGTCTCGGCCGGCGCGGAATCCGCCACCGCCGAGAAGCAGAAGACCGATCTCGGCATCAGGGCGCCCTCCGTCCAGACGCGCACCGGTACGCTGTCGGGCGGCAACCAGCAAAAGGTCGTGCTGGCCAAATGGCTGGCGATGAAGCCGAAGGTGATGATTCTCGACGAACCGACCCGCGGTATCGACATCGGCGCCAAGGCCGAGATCTACGGGCTGATGCGGGCGCTGGCCGATGCCGGCGTCGCCGTGCTGATGATCTCCAGCGACATGGAGGAGGTGATCGGCGTTTCCGACCGCATTGCCGTCATGCATGAAGGCCAGATCTCGGGCATTCTCGACAAGGACCGGTTCAGCCAGGAGAACGTGCTGCTGCTGGCGGTCGGCAAGCAGCCGAAGTAGTTCGCAGGCACTGGGAGAAGACGATGAGCAAGAAAGATCTCGGCCTGCTGATCCTGATCCTGGTGGTCGGCGCGGTGGTGGCAATCATCAACCCACGCTTCCTGCTGCCGATCAATCTCGCCAACACCTCGAACCTGATCGGGTTGTTCGGCATCCTGTCGATTGGCCAAGCCTTCGTCATCATCACCGGTGGCATCGAATTGTCGGTCGGCTCGGTGGTTGCGCTGCTCGGCGTGCTGTTCATCGACTTCATCGCCACGCGCGGCATGGCCTGGCCGGTCGCCCTGCCGCTGATCCTGGTGCTCGGCGGCATCATCGGGCTGGCGCATGGCTGGCTGATCACCCGGCTCAAATTGCAGCCTTTCGTGGTGACTTTGTGCGGCCTGTTGATCTATCGCGGCGTGGCGCGCTTCTACACCGCTGACGGCACCGCCGGCTTTGCCTTCGGACAGAACTTCCCGGAACTCGAGTTCCTGACGGCGGGGCGGTCCTGGGGCGTGCCGAACAGCTTCATCGCGCTGATCGTCATCGCCGTCGTCATGTGGGTGGTGCTGCACCGGTCGGTGTTCGGGCGCTATCTCTATGCCATCGGCAAGAACGAGGAAGCGGCAAAATATTCCGGCATCCGCACCGGCCGCATCGTCATGGCCGCCTATGTCATCTGCGGCGTGCTGACGGCGCTGTCAGCTATCTATTTCGCCATGTACACACGCTCGATCTCGCCGGCGAGCCACGGCCAGTTCTACGAGCTCTATGCCATCGCGGCCGCGGTGCTCGGCGGCTTCTCGCTGCGTGGCGGCGAAGGCTCGCTGATCGGCGTCCTGCTCGGCACGGTGCTGCTGCAGGAGCTGCAGAACCTCGTCAACCTGCTCGGCATCCCGTCCTCGCTCAACTTCGCCGTCATGGGCGGGGTGATCCTCATCGGCGTGCTGGTCGACCAGCAATGGGGCGTGTTCAGCGCGCGGCGGCGGATGCTGGAAGCCACACGCAAGGGCGTGGCGGGTGCTGCCGCTGAGTGACGCAAAAATAGCTGGATGAAATTCGCCGACTGCCATGGCAGGTGGCGTGAAAGAGTCAGCCGGAACTTCGCGACAGCAGTTCAGGTCGGTCTCTATTTGGAACGAAACGCGTATCTGAGCGTTTGTTTAAGCTTTGCTACGCGGAGGCGTTCCATGCCCACGAATCCAGTTAGTACCGCCAAAGTAGGAACTCACCCCCTCCACCCGATGCTGATACCTTTTCCTGTCGCGTTTCTTGTCGGTGCGTTTGTCACCGACCTGGTTTTCTGGGGGACTGCCGATGCCTTCTGGGCACGGGCATCGATGTGGCTGATCGGGGCAGCCATCGTAATGGCCCTTCTCGCTGCGACAGCCGGTTTTATCGACTTCCTCAACGAGCCGCGCATTCGCGCCTTGTCCGACGCCTGGTACCACATGCTGGGCAACTTGACCGCGGTCGTTGTGGCACTGATCAATTTCTACCTGCGCTATGCGCAAGGCGCCGAAGCCGCGGTCCGCCCATGGGGTGCGCTCTTGTCGTTCATAGTGGTCTGCATACTGCTGTTCACCGGCTGGAAGGGCTGGGAGATGGTGTATCGGCACCACGTTGCAGTTCTGGATACACCAGCGGATGCGCCAGCGAAGCCGTCGACAACCACTGCCACGGACACTCGTCACGCTGGTCGGGACCGGCACGCCGCATGAGGCCATAATCCCGAGAAGTGGATACCGGTTTCTAAAAAAGATATCGGTTAGACAAGTAGCGCGCATTCCGAATGCATCGGGATGGGCGCGCCTTAGATAAGGCCCGACATGTCGGAGAAGGCCATGGCCTTGCGCAGCACTTCGGCGAAGCGCTCGCCGGCGGCTTCACGAAGACCGCTATTGTCGATCGAGGTGACACCCGGTCCGGACAGCGCCACATTGGCACTGCGCGCCAGCCGTGCCAGCACTTCCCCGCGCGACTCGCGACCGCGCAATGCCAGCCGCTCGGCCAGGATCTCCGGTGTAGCCGTGATCTCGACGATAGCCAGATTGGCGTAGCGCTCCCGCAGCGCCGGGATGATCGCGCGCGAGACGTTGGCGATCGCGACACGGCCGTTGGAGACTGACCAGTCGACTTCGGCCGGGATGCCGTAGCGCAGGCCATGCGCCTCCCAGGAAATGGCGAAGGCACCATCCGCTTCGGCCTCGACGAAGGCAGCATCGGCGAGCGTATCGTGATCCTCGGTGGCCGCATCGCTCGGCCGGGTGATCACCCGGCGCACGAACTCCAGCCGGCTCTCGTCGGCAAACACGGCGCGCGCATAGCCGATCACCGTGTCCTTGCCGGCACCGCTCGGCCCGACGACGGCGACGAAGACACCGTCGCGGATCGGAAATCCGATAGCGGACAATTCACGCTCGACCGATGCCGACACCATCATGCGACCCGGCGTCCCTGCCGCCAGACCGTGCGGACGACCGGGACATGGTCGTCGACGCGCACGCGAACCAGATCGGCGCGCCGGCCGGGCTCGATGACACCGCGATCGGTGAGGCCGACCGCCTCGGCCGGGTTCTTCGAGACCATCGCCACCGCCTGTGGCAAGGAAATGCCCTCGACCACGTCGCCAAGGAAGAAGGCTGACTGGATCAGACTGAAGGGAATGTAGTCCGACGACAGGATATCGAGCAGGCCATCGCCGGCCAGCGTGCGGGCCGAGACATTGCCCGAATGCGACGCGCCGCGCATGACGTTCGGCGCGCCCATCAATACGCCGAGCCCTGCCTTTTTCGAAGCCCGTGCTGCCTCCTCGGTGGTCGGGAACTCGGCGACGCGCACACCTTGCTCGATCGCTTCGTCGACATGGCCGACGGTCGCGTCGTCATGGCTGGCGAGCACGATGCTGCACTCATGACAAGCCGCGGCGATGAAGCTGCGGTTCGGGCTCGAATTCCTCGCCGATTCAGCCATCCGCTTTTCGCAGAATTTCTGGAAATCGCGATCGGTCAGCTTCAGCTTGCGCTGGTAGTAATAGGCGTAGGTTTCCAAATTGACGAACTGGCGCTGTCCGGGCGCATGGTCCATCAGCGACGCCAGCCTGACCCGCTCGTCGCCGTCGAAATTGGCGAAGGCCGTGAGGCAGTCCGGCGCCGAAACCTCGCAACGCAGATGGAGGAAATGGTCGGCCCTGAGCCGGTCCTGCTGCACGCTGTCCTCGATCGCGTCGGCCAGCTTGCGTATGTCGGCGGCCGTCAGGTCGGCATCCTCGTCCATGCCGACACGCAAGGCGTCGAGCACGGTGGTGATGCCGGCGGTCGCCACCTGGGCGTCATGCGCGAGCACGGCTGCGATCGGGTTCCAGCGCACTTTCGGCCGCGGCGCGTAATGGCCTTCGAGATGGTCGGTATGGAGCTCGACCAGGCCAGGGATGATGAAGTCGCCGCCCATGTCCTCGCCGCTGCGGCCAGCGCCGGGATCGATGGCGGCGATCACCCCGTCGCGCAGCACGATCGACCCTTCGACGATCTGGTCGGCCAGCACGATACGGGCATTGTCAAGAACGGTCTCGGCAGTCATTTCAGGCAGTCCTTGCAGCATTTTGCAGCCAATTGAAAATGAATTGGCGTCGCACTATCCGGTTAAAGCAAATAGCCATTTAGGCAGTTCTTCTGGCCGGGCGGCGCCCGAGCGCGTGATGCGACAGCACCATGAACGGCGCACCCGGTTCAGTTTCCACAAACAGCGTCAGCGCGTCCACCGCCACCGGCCGTTGCAGCACGTCCGTAAACAGGCTGTCGATTGCTAGGCGAAGACGAGGGCTTTCCTGTGACGACACCCGGCCGGACAGCGTCATATGGAAGCGAAACGTCTCGAAGACATAGGGATAGCCCCACTGGCAGAGATTGCGGAACTCGTCGGGCTTCAGCGAATCGGGGCTGCGCCGTTCGATCTCGGCTTCCGTCAACGGCGCGCGGAAGCGGTCGAAGTCGCGCACAACGTCGTCGGCGAAGCGGTTGAGCGCCGGCAGCGGTGCTTCCGGCACCAGCGCGAAGAAGCCGTCGATCTGGCTGACGACGAGGCGCGGGATCGTAACCAGCGGCGTCGCCTCGGCAAAATCGTCGAGTGCTGCACGAAGCGACGCTTCCGTCTCGTTGGAGGCCAGTCTGAAGGGCGCCTTCAGTGTCGCATGAAAGCCATAGCGGCGCGCCGAGGCGGTATGGAAGGCAACTTCTGCCGCCGACAACTCGCCCGCAGCCTCGACCGGCTTTGTGGCGGCACCGAATGGGTCGCGGGCGAGCCAGTCGGCAGCGATCCGTGCCAGCGGTTCGTCCTGTCGGGGGGTGAAATAGATCGCGTAGCGCATCGAAAGTCCTCGTCAGCCCCGCTGCCATAGGTGATTTCCATGACGAATTGACGAAGCTTTGCGGCGTTTTCGGTAACAAAACCACACAGCCGGGTCGTTAGCCGACGATTTTTCGCTTGGACCAGCGGTTGGGGCGAAGGGGAAGTGGTTAGGCCTTCATCAGCCATTCGTGCTCGGGCGCGTTGTGGAATTTCCACGTCCGCTTCGGTCCGGCCATGACGTTGAGATAATAGAGATCATAGCCGTGGCAGGCGGCGCAGGGGTGATAACCCTTGGGGACCAGCACGACGTCGCCGTCCTCGATCGCCATCGCCTCGTCGAGCGAACGAGCACCGTTCTCGTCGGCATCGGTGTAGACGCGCTGGAAAGCAAAGCCCTGTGGCGGGTTGAGACGGTGGTAATAGGTCTCCTCGAGATAGGATTCAGCCGGCAGATTGTCCTGGTCGTGCTTGTGCGGCGGATAGCTCGATGTGTGGCCGCCGGGTGTGATGACCTCGACCACCAGCAAGGAATCGGCCGGCTTGCCCTCCGGCAGGATGTTGGTGACATAGCGCGTGTTGGTGCCTTTGCCGCGAACCTCCTGGCCGAGATCGTCGGGCGCGATGACACGGACCTGCAGACCGCCGCCCAGTCCTGGCGCCGAACAGACGGCAAGTTCGAGATCGGTATCGGCGCTCACCGACCACTCCGACCCCTGCGGCACATAGACCGACCAAGGCTTGCCTTCGAACGGCGACATGCGTTCGCCCAGCAAGCCGAGATCCTTGCCGCCGGCCTTGGCCTTGCCCTTGCCGGTGACGAACACCAGGCAGACCTCACGATCCGCGGTTTGCCCGGAAGCGCTCTCGCCGGGCCTGAGCCGATGCAGATCGAAGCCGACATAGGTCCAGCCGGCGTTTTGCGGCGTCACATGAGCGACGCGGCCGTGGCCCTTATTGGCTTTGACGAGCAGCTTAGACATGGTCATTCCTTCGGTTTGGCGTCTGCCGATGGCTCGTCCTCGTCAGCCGGCTTGTAGAGGTAGAAAAACTGCCAGACGGCATAGCCGGCGAAGCCGAGCGCGATCACGCCCCAGAACGGCGTGCCGGTGGCGAATTCGATTACCGACCAGACCAGGCAGACCGCGACAACGGCGACGCGCCGCCACAGCGGCCGGAAAAACGGGTGCTCGGAGTCTTTCATCGGATCAACACCTTTCCTCGCGAACTCTCAAGCATTGGGAAAGCCCTGTGTCTCCACCGTATAGCCGGCCGCCGTCATAGCCCGCATCAATTCCTTGTAGCCGACCTGCGCCATCTTGAGCGGCGGGTTCTTCTTCGGATCCTGCTCGGCCTCGACCACGAACCAGCCTTCATAGCCATGGTCGGCGAGCCTCTGGACGATCGCGCCAAAATCCAGCGAGCCATCTCCCGGCACGGTGAAGGCGCCAAGTGCCACCGCGTCGAGGAAGGATTGCGTGTTGCGATCCAGCTTTTGGATCACCTCGATGCGCACATCTTTCACATGCACATGGTTGATGCGCGGGTGGTGGTTATCAATAGCGCGCAGCACATCGCCGCCGGCAAAGGCCAGGTGACCCGCGTCGAGCAGCAATGGAATGCCTTCTCCCGAATAGCGCATGAAGGCATCCAGCTCTGGCTCGGTCTCAACTACTGCCGCCATATGATGATGGTAGGAGAGCGGCATGCCTTGCTCTGCACACCATTCGCCGAACTGCGTGAGCCGCCGGGCGTAGGCTTTCATTTCCTCGTCCGAAAGCCTGGGCTTGCTGGCGAGCGGCTTCGAGCGGTCGCCCTGGATGGAGCGGCCGACTTCACCATAGACGATGCATGGCGCGTTCACCGCCTTGAACAGGTCGATCATCGGCTGGATACGATCCTTGTTCTTCGCCATGTCTTCGTCGACCAGCGTCCCCGAGAACCAGCCGCCGCAAAGCGTCACGTCGGCCTCTTTCAGGATCGGCAGCATGATTTGCGGATCGTTGGGAAAGCGGCGGCCCATTTCCATTCCGGTAAAGCCAGCCGAGCGCGACTGGCGCAGGCACTCCTCCAGCGACACATCATCGCTGAGTTCGGCAAGATCGTCGTTCCACCATGCAATGGGGGACATGCCCAGTTTGGCTTTCAAGTCGTCACTCCAGTTTCAGACATTCGAGGCGCGTTCGCGGATGGCTAAAGAACCCGCCCGCTCAGCGCTTCCTCATATTTCTTGCGCGCCGCATTCACTTGCGGCCGTGCCGAGACTTCCGGCACTGCGACATCCCACCAGCTTCCACCAGCCTCGGTCGAAACCAGCGGGTCGGTGTCGATGACCAGCACCGTCGTTCGCGTGTTCTTCTTCGCTTGCACCAACGCCGTTTCCAGCCCGGCGATCGATGGCACTTTTTCGGCAATCGCACCCATGCTCGCAGCATGCGCGGCGAAGTCGATCTCGGGCAAGGCTTCGTGACGGGCGTCCTTCAGCAGATTGTTGAAGTTGGCGCCGCCGGTCGCCATCTGCAACCGGTTGATACAGCCATAGCCGCGGTTGTCGAGCAGCACGATGGTCAGCTTGAGGCCGAGCATCACCGAGGTCGCGATCTCGGAATTGAGCATCAGGTAAGAGCCGTCGCCGATCATCACCACGACCTCTTCGTCCGGCTTGGCCATCTTGACGCCAAGCCCGCCGGCGATTTCATAGCCCATTGTCGAGAAGCCGTATTCTGCGTGGTAGGAGCCGGGCGCGCCCGCCTGCCATAGCTTGTGCAATTCGCCGGGCAAGCCGCCGGCCGCATGAAGCAGTACCACGCCGGAGCCCATGGCGCGCTGTACTGCGCCGATCACTTGCGCGTCGGACGGATAGGCGGCATTGGTCGACGCCGTCACCTTGTCGGCATCCGCTTGCCAGCTCTTCTTGCCCGTGATCGCATTGTCGGTCCAGCCTGAAGGGGCTTTCCAGCCTTTCAGCGCCGCAGCGAGTTCGGCGAGCCCTTCCGCCGCATCGGCGACCAGCGGCAGCGCCTGGTGCTTTCCGGCGTCAAAAGGCTGCACGTTGAGCCCGATGATGGTCCTGCCGGCATGCTTGAACAATGCCCAGGAGCCGGTGGTGAAATCCTGCAGTCTGGTGCCGACGGCAAGCACGACGTCGGCCTCTTCGGCCAGCCTGTTGGCCGCCGAAGTGCCGGTAACGCCGACCGCGCCCATGTTCAACGGATGATCGTCCGGGAGCGAGGATTTGCCGCCTTGCGTCTCACAAACTGGAATGCCGGCGCCTTGCACCAGTTTTGCCAGCTCCTCGGACGCCTGCGAATAGAGTGCGCCGCCGCCCGCGATCACCAGCGGCTTTTTCGCTGCTTTGAGTACCGCGACTGCGGCCGCCAGTTCGTTGCGGTCCGGGCGCTGCCGTCGCGGCGTCCAGAGTCGCTCGGCAAAGAAACTCTCGGGGTAGTCATAGGCCTCGGCCTGCACGTCCTGGCACAGCGCCAGCGTCACCGGGCCGCATTCGGCGGGATCGGTCAGCACCTGCATGGCGCGGTTGAGCGCCGGCATGATCTGCTCCGGCCGCGTGATGCGGTCGAAATAGCGCGACACCGGGCGGAGGCAGTCATTGACCGTCGCCGTGCCATCGGAAAAATCCTCGGCCTGCTGCAGGACGGGATCGGGAATGCGATTGGCGAAGACGTCGCCAGGCAGAAACAGGACAGGCAACCTGTTTACATGCGCAAGTGCCGCAGCGGTCACCATGTTGAGCGCGCCGGGGCCGATCGAACTGGTCGCGGCCATGAAGCGGCGGCGGAAATTGGCCTTGGCGTAGGCGATCGCCGCATGCGCCATTGCCTGCTCGTTATGGGCACGGAAGGTCGGCAGTTCGTCGCGAACCTGGTAGAGCGCCTCGCCGACGCCGGCGACATTGCCGTGGCCGAAGATCGCCCAGACTCCGCCGAAGATCGGCACTTTCTTGCCGTGCATCTCGGTCATCTGTCGGGCAAGAAAGCGGGTCAGCGCCTGCGCCATCGTCAGGCGGATTGTCTTGGTCATGTCGGTTCCTCCGCAGTGCTTATGTCGCGCCTTCTTATGCTGCTTTGCGACCGCGCGCGGCAAGCCATGCCTCGGTCAGTTTTTCGAAACGCGATGCCATGTCGGCCACCGCCTCCTCGTCCGACATCTTGCCGGCAAGCCATTGTTCGGCCGCGTTAATGAAGATGGTGCGGCCGACAGCGAAGCCTTTGACGATAGGCGCCTTGGCGGTGGCGGCGAAGGCCGCTTCCAGCTCGTCCTGCGGCGCTTCCAGGCCAAGCAGCACAATTCCACGGCACCACGGATCGTGCTTCAGGATCACCGCTTCGATCTTTGCCCATGCGCCGGCCGATGCCTGCGGTTCGAGCTTCCACCAATCGGGCTTGATGCCGAGTGCGTAGAGTTCCTCGAGCGCGCGCGGGATGGTCATGTCGTCGAGCCTGCCGTGCTTGCCGGCGATGATCTCGACCAGAAGTTCTCTGCCCATTTTCCGCGCGGCCTCGAACAAAGCGCGCAGTTTCTGCTGCTGTTCGCTCTTCAGCGCCGCGGGATCGTCGGGATGATAGAAGCACAGGCACTTGATGCAGTGGTCGACCGGCCATTCGGTCAGTTGCGAACCTATGTCTTGCGAGAACTCGAAGCGAAGCGGCCGCGAACCCGGCAACTCGACCGGCCGGCCGAGCCAGGCGAAGGAATGGTGGGCGAATTCGAACATCGCCTCGCGTCCGTATTTTTCGTCGAGCAGCATGCCGTAGCCGGCGCGGCCAGCCGCGACCTTGGCCGCAGCCTTGACCGTCAGCACCTTGAAAGCCGGGATTCGCGACGGATCGGCGCCGGCTTTTGCCGCGACATCCTCCAGCTGGACGCGGTGGTCGCAGGCGAACGCCATCAGCGAGGGGATGTCGCGCCGGCGCGTGGTCGCCCAATGGATGTGATTGATCGCCTCGTCCTTGCGCAGCGCCAGATGCTTGCTGCCGTTTTTCAGGAAGAACTGCAATTCCTCGAAAGTCGGGTATTCCGGTGCGCAGAGGAGCCGCGACACGGCAAAGGCGCCGCAGGCATTGGCCCAGGTCGCCGCCGTCGCCAAGCCTTCCTCGCCGAGCCAGCCGCGCAGGAAGCCCGACATGAAGGCGTCGCCGGCGCCGAGCACATTGTAGACCTCGATTGGAAATCCCTTGCCGACGATACCGTCCTCGAGGTCGTCGCTGATCGGCCCGTCATAGACGATGCAGCCCATGGCGCCGCGTTTCAGCACGATGGTTGCCGCCGACAGCGAGCGGATGGTTTTCAGCGCGCTCAGGCAATCGTCTGCGCCCGAGGCGATCATGATTTCCTCTTCGGTGCCGACGATGAGATCGCAATCGGGCAGCACCGTCTTCAACTGCGCCGAGACGCGGTCGGATTTCACATAGCGCTCGAAGCCTTCGGCGTGGCCGGCGAGACCCCAGAGGTTCGGGCGGTAGTCGATGTCGAACACCACCTTGCCGCCCTTGGCTTTCATGATACGGATCGCCTTGCGTTGGGCGGCGTCGCTGTTGGGCCGTGAAAAATGCGTGCCGGTGACGACGACCGCGCGTGCCGAAGCGATAAACGCCTCATCGATATCGTCTTTCGAAAGCGCCATGTCGGCGCAATCGCTGCGATAGAAGATCATCGGCGAGACGCCTTCATCCTCGACCGACAGCAGCACCAGGGCGGTCAGCCGCTCTGGATCGGTCTTGAGACCTTGGACCGAAACGCCCTCGCGGGTCAGCTGCTCGCGGATGAAGCGGCCCATCTGCTCATTGCCGACGCGGGTGAGCAGCGCCGAGCGCAGGCCGAGCCTGGCAGTACCGACCGCGATATTGGCCGGACAGCCGCCGACCGACTTGGCAAAGGAAGTAATGTCCTCGAGGCGCGAGCCGATCTGCTGGCCGTAGAGATCGACGGAAGCGCGGCCGATGGTGATGATGTCGAGCGGCGCATGTCTCGCTTCCACGGCTTCGCCCATTCGAACCTCCCATCGGCTTGTTGTATTGGGTAACACGCGCGAGCGGCAGCGTGGCGCCGGCAATATGAAATAATAATTCCAATCCATAGTCAATATGGAACGAGCATTCCCAAGGCTGAAAAGTGCTGTGCAAGGCTCGCGCGTTCAGAAACTTTGAAGTCAGACGAACGTCAAGTGTCTACCACTGAAACCAGCTGATTTACCAAGGAAGCGGGCCATCATCGTTGAAGTACCCGGCGGTCGGGCCATCGGCGTCCAAGGTCGCCAGGTGAATGACGATCTCGGCCGCCTGCTGCACCGTGCGGTGACCTTTATACCCGTTGAGATCGGTGGCAGTGTAGCCGGGCGCCGCGGCGTTGACCTTGATGCCTTGCGGCGCGAGCTCCCTGGCGAATGCCACCGTGATGGCGTTCAAGGCTGTCTTGGAGCTGCCGTAGCCCATCATGTTAACGGCGTGGTTCGCAGTGGCGGTATCGAGCGCCCGGCCGATGGACCCGGTGGAGCTGCTCACCATCACGATCCGGGCAGCAGGTGCTGCCAGCAGCAGCGACAGGAATGCCTGGGTCACGCGGATCGGGCCGAAGACATTGACGTCGTAGGTGGCCTGGATGTCGGCGATCCGCTGCTGGCTCGGCGGCAGGTCGTAATTGATGGCGACGCCGGCGTTGTTCACCAGCACGTCGAGGCAGGGGCTGGCCTGCCTGAATGCCTCGGCTGCCGCCTTCACACTGTCATCCCGCGTGACGTCCAGCTCAAGCCACTCCACGTCGAGGCCTTCGGCGCGCAATGCCTGCGCCGCCGCCATGCCGCGTTCGGCGCTCCTGGCGCCGAGCCAGACCTTGAAGCCCTTGGTCGCCAGTTGCCGGGCGATTTCACGGCCTATACCCTTGTTGGCGCCGGTCACCAGCGCGCTTTTCGATGTCGTCATATCGGTGTCTCCATGTTTGCTGTGGAAGACCCACAAATGGCGCGAGACAGCGGGCGCCGCGCGCCGGAAATTCTCCGGTTCTTGCCTAATCCTCTCACGCTGTTGCGCAGCTGGTGCGAATGCGCGATGCTGGCGCAATGAGCGAAGCGCTGCAGGAGTTGATCGAGATCGCCGGCCGCCATGCGCGCGGGCGAAGAACAAGAACGGCGATTCCCCGCGTTTCGATCGGCCGCAGCGAAGTCGCCACGGCGCCAATACCAGGGGTGTGGGGGTCGGGGATCTTATTCGTACTGCAGGGCGCGAAGACGGTTCTGATCGGCGACCGGGCTCTTCGTTACAATCCGGCCAGCTATTTCATCTATACTGTCGAGACGCCCACCATCAGCCAGATAATCGAAGCGAGCGCGGCGCGTCCTTACCTGGCCATTGGCTTGACCCTTGACCTGCAGGCCGTCGCCGCGCTCCTCGTCGAGCACGCGCCGGCCCTCAGTGGCGACAGTTTCTCCACCTCTCCCGCTGATGACGACCTGCTCGACGCGTTGCGTCGAATGATGCGGCTGCTTGACCGGCCAGCGGAGATTCCCGTGCTCGCGACCATGATCGAGCGAGAGATGCTGTTTCGGCTCCTGCAAGGCCCCCAAGGCGGAAAGCTTCGTGAACTTGCGCGCGCCGATGGCCATCTGTCCCGGATTGGCCGGGCGATCGCCTGGATCCGTTCGCATCCCCATCAGCCGGTCCGGGTCGGCGATCTGGCCGAGATTGCCCGTATGAGCAGTGCTGCGTTTTATCGTCACTTCAAGGCGGCAACGGCCATGAGCCCAATCCAGTATCAAAAGCAAATCCGCTTGCTGGAAGCCCGCCATCTGCTGATTGCCCAGCCGGGCAACGTCGCACGTGTCGCCTTCGCCGTCGGCTATGTGAGTGCTTCCCAGTTCAGCCGGGAGTATGCCCGCCAGTTCGGGTCGCCGCCTGCACGCGACGCAGCGCGGCTTTCGGCAGAAGGCGAAACGGCAATAGAGGTGATCTAAGGCTTGCGCTTGCGGCCGCTATCGCGCCGCTTCTCGCCGACCGCGACGGTCAGCGCCATAGCCAAAGCCATCGTCGCCGACAGCGAGCGGAAGCCGGCGAAATCGGCCTCGGCGACCTCGAACCAGACCCTGGCGAATTGAGCGAGTGGCGAAAAGGAGCTGTCGGTAATCGCCACGATCGGCACGCCTTGCTCCGAAATGACGCGCGCCTCCTCGATGGTGGCCGGGGCATAGGGCGAAAAGCTGATGGCGATCACGGCGTCCCTTGGAGAGGCAAAGCCGATCATCTCTGCATTGAGGCCGGCGGCCGATTCGATCAGCTGGTTGCGGATCTTGAGCTTGCCCAATGCATAGGCGATATAGGAGGCGACCGGGTAGGAGCGCCGCCTGGCCAGCACGTAAATGGTTTCGGCCTTGGCCAGCACGGTGATCGCATCTTCGAAATGGTCTTCATTCAGCGTGCGCGAAATGTCGTTGAGCGAGGTACTGGCTGCGGCAACAAAACCGTCGAAAATCGCGCGGTGGCCGGCGCCTTCCTCGGCCTTGGCGCGCAATGCCGCCAGCCTTTCATCATAGGATGAGTTGCGCTCGCGCAGGCGCTCGCGAAACACCAACTGCAGGCTGGTGAAACCATCAAAACCAAGCTGCTGGGCAAAGCGGATCAGGGTCGAAGGCTGGACACCGGCGGAAGCGGCGATGCTGGCAGCGGTGCCGAAGGCGATATCGTCTGGGTTGTCGAGCGCATAGGCGGCGATCTGGGCGATACGTTTCGGCAGGCTCTGACGCCGCTCCAGTATCGTCGCCCGCAGCGTCTCGAAATCGCGCGGCACCCGTTCGTCCATCGTCGCTCCGCCCAGGCTCATCGTCTGGTTCCCTCTGTGGCCCATCATAGCGGGCCTGTGCAAGAACACCATAAAAAATGAGACAAGCGTTCCATCTGCAGACAAAATGGACTAATTCATCCACACAAATTTTGCGCACAGGGAGGCAAGCGGATGGTCGGGGTAGGTCTTATCGGCACGGGTTTCATGGGCAAGTGCCACGCCATTGCCTGGAACGCGGTCGGCACCGTCTTTCCCGATGTGGCCAAGCCAAGGCTGGTCCATCTGGGCGAGGTCAACGAGGATCTTGCCAAACGCCGTGCCAGCGAATTCGGCTTCGCCAAGGCGTCCGGTGACTGGCGCGCTGTCGTCGACGACCCGGATGTCGATGTCATCTCGCTGACCACGCCGAACCAGTTCCACCCGGAAATGGCCATCGCCATCCTCGAAGCCGGCAAGCATCTGTGGTGTGAAAAACCGATGGCGCCGAATTTTGCGGAGGCGCAAGCAATGGCTGCGGCGGCCCAAAAGTCCGGCAAGGTCGCCGCGCTGGGCTATAACTACATCCAGAACCCAGCGATCCGCCATATCGGGGCGCTGCTCGACGAGAAGATCATCGGCGAGGTCAACCATCTGCGTATCGAGATGGACGAGGACTTCATGGCCGATCCGGAGGCGCTGTTCTTCTGGAAGCACGAGGCGGCGTCCGGCTACGGCGCGCTCGACGATTTCGCCGTGCACCCGCTGTCGCTCATCGCCATACTGTTCGGCCGCGTTGCCCGCGTCATGTGCGACATGGCCAAACCCTATGCCGACCGCCGCGTCGCCTCGGGCGGGCGCCGCGCGGTCGAGACCTACGACATCGCCAGCATCCTGATGCATCTCGAAAACGGCATCGCCGGCACGCTGCTGGTCAACCGTTCGGCCTGGGGCCGCAAAGGCCGGATCGCCATCCAGATTTTTGGCTCGAAGGGCTCGATCCTGTACGACCAGGAGCGGATGAATGAGTTCCAACTCTATCTGACGGCCGACCGGCCGACCGAGCAAGGCTACCGCACCATCCTGGTGGCGCCGCATCATAAGCCTTATGACGCCTTCCTGCCGGCGCCCGGTCACGGCCTTGGCTTTAATGACCTCAAGATTATCGAATGCCGGGAACTGTTGACGCGACTTGCCGGCAAGCCGGCGCGGATCATCGATTTCGACGAAGGCCTGGAGATCGAGCGCACGGTGCACGCGATGGCGCGCTCGTTCGCGGAACAGCGCTGGGTGGAGGTGCGGTAATAAGCCCCTTCTCCCCTTGTGGGAGAAGGTGGCCGAGCGAAGCTCGGTCGGATGAGGGGTTTTGGACGGATCGCTACAGCAAAGAATAAGCGCTTCAAATCCCTCAATATTTTTGCGCCGAGTTTCTTCCAGCACCCCTCATCCGGCTCGGCGCTGCGCGCCGATCCACCTTCTCCCACAAGGGGAGAAGGAGAAGTGCTCAGGCGGCTCCCGGACGGCCAGCGATCATGGCGCGTCGCGCCGACCGGCGCCGCTCGACGGCGTCGGCAAGGCCGTGCAGCACCGTTTCGGTGGTTTCCCAGTCGATACAGCCGTCGGTGATGCTCTGGCCATAGACGAGCGGCTTGCCGGGCACGACGTCCTGCCGGCCGGCGACGAGGTTGCTCTCGATCATGATGCCGATGATGCGCTCGTCGCCCGCCGCGATCTGGCCCGCCACGTCAGCCGCCACCAGCGGCTGGTTTTCCGGTTTCTTGTTGCTGTTGGCATGACTGACATCGATCATCAGCCGAGGCGCCACGCCGATCCGGCCGAGCTCAGCGGAGGCAGCAGCTATGCTTGCCGCGTCGTAGTTGGGCACAATGCCGCCGCGCAGGATGACGTGGCAGTCCTCGTTGCCGGTGGTCGTCGCGATGGCGCTGCGCCCACCTTTCGTCACCGCCATGAAATGGTGCGGCTGGGCGGCGGATTTCACCGCCTCGGCCGCGATCCGCAAATTGCCGTCGGTGCCGTTCTTGAAGCCGACCGGGCAGGACAGGCCTGATGCGAGTTCGCGGTGGATCTGGCTCTCGGTCGTGCGCGCGCCGATCGCGCCCCAGGCGACGAGGTCGGCAATGTATTGCGGAGTTGTCATGTCGAGGAACTCGGTCGCTGAGGGAAGGCCGAGATTGTTGACCGCCGAGAGCACGTTGCGGGCCATCCGCAGACCCTTGTCGATGTTGAATCTGCCGTCGAGGTCGGGATCGTTGATCAGGCCCTTCCAGCCGATCGTCGTGCGCGGCTTCTCGAAATAAACCCGCATCACGATCTCCAGCCGGTCCGACAGGTTTTCACGCAGCGATGCCAAACGGCTGGCATAGTCTACGGCGGCGGCCGGGTCGTGGATTGAACAGGGGCCGACGACGACCACCAGCCGATCGTCGGTGCCGGTCAGCACCGCGTGGATCGCATTGCGTGACGCGGCAACGGTGCGCGTCGCCGTCAGCGTGCGCGGTATCTCCCGCATCACCTCGTCCGGCGTGCTCAATTCCCTTATTTCTTTGACCCGAAGATCGTCTGTGGTCGTCAACACGGCTTATGCTCCTGATTGGGAGACCTGCCGGCTGAAACAAAAAAGCCGCCAGGTCTGGCGGCTGTTCGGATATTGTTGCTGCAATCTTCAGATCGAGCGCAATCCTCCCGCCGCCAGCGAGCTCATAAAGTACCAATATGTGGCGGTCAGGTTGATCATGAGGGCTGATATAGTCGATGCGGATGCGCTTGTCACGTGCCTGGTGAGGAGGAGGTTTACTCCAGCCCATTCGCGATTGGCTGAAGCCCCCCGAACTTCGTCATCCTCGGGTCTGCGCCGCGTCGCTGCGCTCCTTGCTCCGCCCGTGGATGACGAAGCGTTCCGCTAGACTTGCCGGCGTTATTCCGGCGACGACCCGGCGACGCTCTGGTCGTAATCGACCAGCGACCCGGTCATGACGCCGGACTGCGGGCTGATCATATAGCTGATCAACCGGGCAAGCTGCGCCGGCTTCACCAATTGGCCCATCGGCTGCGCGGCTTCGGCCTTCTCCAACCAGTCCTCCGGGGCGTCGTGCCATTTCTTCTGCACGATCGCCTCGCCCTCGGTGTCCATCCAGCCGGGCAGCACCGCATTGCAGCGGATGCGATTGCCGCGATAGGCATTGGCGACATTCTTGGTGAGTGTCGCCAGCGCTCCCTTGCTTGACGAATAAGGCGCCAGGAACGACTGGCCGCAATGCGCCGACATCGACAGCACGTTGACGATCGAGCCCGGTGCCTGGCGCGCCAGCAAATGCGCCACCACGCCCTGCATCAGGAAAAACGGGCCGCGCACATTGGTCTGGAATATCTGGTCGAACAGATCCTCGGAGGTCTCGACCAGCGAGCCGCGAGCCGAGGTGGCAGCGGCGTTGACCAGCGCGTTGACGGAACCAAAATGGCCAATCGCCGTTTCGACCGCACGCTTGCAGTCGGCCACTTTTGAGACGTCGGCGCTGATGAAGATGGCATCGACGCCTGCCCCCTTGAGGATGGCGACAGCCTTGTCGCCCTTCTCCTGCGAGCGGCCGATCAGCGCCAGCGCCCGGCAACCCTCATCGGCCAGCGCTTCGGCGACGGCAAAGCCGATGCCTTGTGCGCCGCCGGTGACGATGGCGCGTGTTTCGGAATTGCGACCGGCGGAACCGTTCATCGCCTTGCTCCTGTGCTTGATAGTCAGATTGTTTTGTCGAGGCGGACGGTCTTGCCTTCCTTGGCCGATTTCAGCGCCGCATCCGCCAGCCTGAGCGCCACCAGCCCGTCCTTGCCGCTCGGCGCCGCCTTCTTGCCTGACGTCGCTGCCGCGATGAAGGCAGCGATCTCGTTGGCATAAGCGTCGAGATAACGGGTCATGAAGAAATCGTGCAGCGGCGGCCGCGTATAGCCTTTCTCATTGGCCAGTTCGATCGACACCGGCCGCTGGTTCTCGGCCGCAATCATGCCTTTCGAGCCATGCACCTCGATGCGCTGGTCGTAGCCGTAGGTGGCGCGGCGCGAGTTGGAGATAACGCATTGCTTGCCGGAGGCAGTTTCGAGGATGACGCTGACGCTGTCGAAGTCGCCGGCCTCGCCGATCTTCTTGTCGACCAGCACCGAAGCGTGAGCGCTGACCGCCACCGGCTCCTCGCCGAGCAGGAAGCGCGCCATGTCGAAATCATGAATGGTCATGTCGCGGAAGATGCCGCCCGAGCGGCCGATATAGTCGAGCGGCGGCGGGCCGGGATCGCGCGAGGTGATTGTCACCATTTCGACAGTGCCGATGGCGCCGTCGTCGATCGCCTTGCGCACGGCGGCAAAATGCGGATCGAAGCGGCGGTTGAAGCCGACCATCAGGGTGGCGCCGGCCTTGTCGACGACGGCCAGGCATTCTTCCACTCTGGCGGCGTCGAGGTCGATCGGCTTTTCGCAGAAAATCGCTTTACCCGCTTTGGCGAAGCGTTCGATCAGATCGGCATGAGTGTCGGTCGGCGTGCAGATGACGACCGCGTCGATATCGCCGGCCTTCTCGATGGCATCGATGCTGCGCACTTCGGCGTCATAGGCAGAGGCCAGATCGGTCGCCGCCTTCTCGAAGGCGTCGGCAACCGCAACCAGCCTGGCCTGCGGATTGGAACCAACGGCGCGAGCATGGACCTTGCCGATACGGCCGGCACCGAGAAGAGCAAAGCGAAGAGGCATGAAGAATTTTCCTTTGAGGATGGTTCGGAAGGGAGGGCGTGTCAGCGCCTGTGGCTCGGCGTTGGCCGTTACGCCGCAAGTTCTGCCTGCCCGGTCTTGGCACCGGTGATGTAGGAGACGATATCGTTGCCGTCGGTGTCTTGCTTGCGCAAATTGGCGACGATGCGGCCGCGCCGGAAAACGACGATGCGGTCGACCAGGTCGAACACCTGGCGCATGTTGTGAGAGATCAGGATCAGCGGTTCGCCATTCTCCTTCAGCGTGCGGATGATGTTTTCGACCTGCATCGTCTCCTGCACGCCGAGTGCCGCCGTCGGCTCATCCATGATGATGAGCTTGGAAGCAAAGGTCGCGGTTCTGGCAATCGCCACGCACTGGCGCTGGCCGCCCGACATGTGGCGGATAGTATTGGAAAGATTGGGGATCTTGACCGCTGTCCGGACCAAGGCTGCCTCGGTCGCCTTGCGCATGAACTTGCGATCGAGGATCGAGAAGGGCCCGAGATTGAAAAGCACCCGCTCGCGGCCGAGGAACAGGTTCGACGGCACGTCGAGGTCGTCGGCGAGCGCCAGGTTCTGGAACACCGTCTCGATGCCCGCCTCGCGGGCTTCGATGGGGCCGGCAAAATTCACTTCCTTGCCGTCGAACCACATCCTGCCGCTGGTGCGCTGCTCGACGCCGGTGATCTGGCGTACGAAGGTCGATTTGCCAGCGCCGTTGTCGCCCATGATGGCGACATGCTCGCCCTTGCGCAGCTCGAAGTCGGCACCCTCCAGCGCATGGACGCCGCCATAATACTTGGTCAGGTTTTCGGTCTTCAGGACGATGTCCGACATGATCAAGCCCTCATCGCCCGCAGGCGTTGGCGCCACTGGTCGAGTACGACTGCGCCGACGATGATCACGCCTTTGACCATCTCCTGATAATAGGCGTCGAGGCGCAGAAAGGTGAAGCCGGAGATGATGACGCCGAAGATCAGCGAGCCGATCACCGTCCCGATAATCGAACCGCGGCCGCCCGACAGCGAGACGCCGCCGATAACCGCCATGGCGATCGCGTCGAGCTCGTACATTACACCCATGCCGGCCTGGGCGGTGAGATTCTTGGAGCTCAGCACCACGGCGGCGAGCGCGGCGAGGACGCCGGCAATGACGTAGACGAGGATCTTGTGGTTGGCGATGTTGATGCCGGACATGCGCGCGGCGTCCTCATTGGAGCCGATTGCATAGCAGTGCTTGCCATATTTGGTGTAACTCAGGATCAGCTGGAACAGCACTGCGAGCGATATGAAAATGATGACCGGCATCAGCCCCTTGCCGATGGCGGCGAAACTCTCGGTCGGAAACGAGATCGGCTGCCCCTTTGACCACCATTTGGCGATGCCGCGTGCGGTGACCATCATGCCGAGCGTGGCGATGAACGGCGGGATGCGCGTGTAGGCGATCAAAGCGCCGTTGACCAGGCCGGCCAGCAGGCCGCAGCCGATCGCGACCAGCACGGGCACGATCACCGGCAGGTCGGTCCAGCCCTGGGCGATGAACATCGCCTTGGGGTTCGGGTTGCCATTGACGGTCGCCACCTGGGCGAAGCTCATGGCTATCATCGCCGTGGCGCCGACGATCGAACCTGAGGACAGGTCGATGCCGCCGGTAATGATCACCTGCGTCACGCCGATGGCAATAATGCCGACGATCGACACCTGCAGGATGATGATCTGCAGCCGCGCTTCGTTGAAGATCGCATCGATATTGTCGCGGGTATTGAAAAGGAAGCTGTCGCCCAGGAAGACCCGGCCGATCAGCTCGAAAGCGCCGACCAGGATGACGAGCGCCAGGAAGACGTTGAATTCGGCCGGCCATGCGCGCCGCTTCGCATCATAGCTGAGCCCGCCGACGCCGTGAGATGTCTGTGCCAATCGTGCTTCCTCCGTCAGCCACAGTCTCCACTCGGCGCTGTTCAGGCCGAGAGGGAAAAAGCGGAGCGGCGCTGTCTTACTTTGGCGCGCCGCTCCGTATCGGACAGGTCCGCCTCAGTTCTTCTTCAGGAACTTGTCGATATTTGCCGGCGTGACCAGCTGGAACGGGATGTAGACCTTGTGCTCGACCTTCTCGCCCTTCGCCAGCTTGAGCGCTGCGTCAAGCGCGCCGGCACCCTGGCCGGCCGCGTCCTGGAACACCGTCGCATCGAGGTCGCCCGCCTGCATCGCGGCAAGCGCATCCTGGGTAGCGTCGACCCCGCCGACGACAACCGACTTCATGTCGATGTTGGCGGCCTTCATCGCCTGGATGGCGCCGATGGCGCTTTCGTCATTATTGGCGATGACGCCGTCGAACGGCTTGCCGGTCGACAGCCAGTTGGTCATCAGGTTCTGCGCTTCTTCGCGCTTCCAGTTCGACGTCTGCTTGTCGATGATCTTGATGAAGCTGCACTCCGGTGTGGCGATCACGTCATCAATGTCCTTGGTGCGCTGCACCGCTGCCTGGTTCGACAGCTCGCCCATGATCACATAGACATTGGCTTCAGTCTTGCCGGCCTCCTTGAAGAGGCGGCAGACCTCCTTGGTCTCGAGCGTGCCGGAATCGGCTTCGTTCGAGGCGACGAAGGCCTGGTTTTCGGGCAGCGTGTCGACGTTGACCGGCTCGCGATTGACATAGACCAGTGGAATCTTGGCAGCGGCGGCTGCGTCCGACATCGCCTGGGTCGCCGAGGTGTCGACCGGGTTGACGATGATGGCGTCGACGCCTGAGGCGGCGAAGTTCTTGATCTGGTCGAGTTGCTTGGCGACGTCGTTCTGCGCATCCTCCACCTGCAGCTCGACGCCGTCCATGCCCTTGGCCTGTTCAATCATGCCGTTGCGCAGCACGGTGAGAAAATTGTCGTCGAACAACGCCATCGACACGCCGATCTTGGCGGCAAAGGCGGACGAACTCATTAGCGCCGCGAACGCGACGCCCAAAAGCAGTTTTTTCATTTTATTTCTCCTCCACATTGGTGTCCGGCTGCACCGATCTACCCGGAATCCCCGATCTCGCAGGGAATTCTCTCCCGATTGCCATTTTTGGTTCCAGAGGCATTTGCCTGAAACAGATCTTCCGGAACGAAAGAACCAAAATGCTCAGATGGTGAAATATTTATTCCATTTCGCGTGGGCGTCAAGCGAGATTTCGCCATGAGGAATGGATTTTCGGCATTTCGAGCGCTTTTGGACGGACGCTCAGGCAAGCGAGGCCTGAAAGCATTCTGATAGATTACATCATGTCTGCCGCCGATGACCGCGACGTCAGATGTTTTCTGGCAGATAAATGTCGAAGGGCAGAAAGGTCTGGCCCGGCGCATTCGCAGCGCCGGTCTCGATGGCATGCGCCATCAGCCCGACAAGCTCGCGGCAAAGCGCCGCCAGTGGCGTCGAGATCACCATGGTCAGGAAATTATCTGCCAGCGCCGCGCGGGAGTCGGGCGTGATCTCGTTGCAGACGACCGCCGGCATCTCAGCCGGCTTTGCCTCCCTCAGCGCCGAGATCGCGCCTTCCATGCCGCCACCGGCGACATAGCAACCGGCGAGATCAGGGTGCCGGGCCAGAAGCTCGATCATTGCATCATGCGTGATCTGGTTCGCTTCCAGATTGACCAACGTCTCGAGGAGAGTGAATTCCGGCGCCTGCTCGCGAAAGAAGGAGCGAAAACCGATCTCGCGAAGCTCATGGCCATGGAAGCGATGGCTGCCGACGAAGAGGGCAACCTTGCCAGGTCTCTTCGCGGCCTTCGAGATCATCCAGGCAGCGGTGCGGCCGACCTTGCGATTGTCCAGGCCAACATAGCCCTCGCGAATACCGGACGCAAAGTCGGAAAGCAGGGAGAACACCGGTACGCTATTGGCTTTGAGAGCCTCGACGGCGACCGTCAGCGTCGGGTGATCAGGCCCGACCAGGGCGACGGCCCTGGATTTGGCGGCCAGCTTGCGCATCCGCTCGACGATCTCGTCCGGCGCCAGCGAAGCGGCGAAGTCGATGGTGGCCACGCCGCGAAAGCGCGGCGACTGCGATACCGCCAGTTCAAGCTCGCGGGCAAATTCGCTGTAGAAGACGTCCTCCCGCCTCAACAGCAGGAACCCGAGCCGGTATTCGGGCAATTCATGGCGCATCCGCTGCTTGATCAATCCGGCTGCGTGATAGCCGATGCTGGTCGCGGCCTCATAGACGCGGCGCGCGGTTTCCTCGCGCACCGGCAAGCGGTTGTTCAGCACTCGATCGACGGTGGCAACGCTGACCCCCGAAATGCGCGCCAGGTCGGTGATCGTCGGGCGTTTCGCCATCGCTGCCTCATTCCACTGTTTGGCCCTTTTACACCATTCTGATGGAAAATGATAGAAACTATCTTTGTGATATTGAGCCTATCAGGGCTCGGCGTTATTTTGAACGCTGACCGAATATGATCGAGGCCTCCGCTATGGTGGATATTGGACTCCGAACCGGGAATACGAGCTCCGCAGCAGCGTCCCGACGCGACTACAGCCTGATCGGCCGCGACGCGAAGCTTGCCGTCGAGAGCGGGCTGGCGGCGGCCGAGTGGTATCACACCGACGTGCCGCGCAAGCAGATGAAGGAGCTGATGCAGCGCTCCGACGGCCCGGCGATCCGCGACACCATCATCTGGCTCGGCACCATGATCCTCAGCGGCGCCGGCGCCGCCTGGTTCTGGGGCAGCTGGTGGTGCGTGCCGTTCTTCTTCGTCTACGGCGTCCTCTACGGTTCCTCCACCGACTCACGCTGGCACGAATGCGGCCACGGCACCGCTTTCAGGACGCAGTGGATGAACCACGTGGTCTATCAGGTCGCCTGCTTCATGATTATGCGCAACCCGGTGACCTGGCGCTGGAGCCACACGCGACATCATACCGATACCATCATAGTCGGCCGCGATCCGGAGATCTCGGTGATGCGTCCGCCCGATCTGCTGCGCGTGGTGCTCAACTTCGTCGGCATTCTCGACGCCTGGCATGCGATGAGCGACATGCTGCGCAATGCAGCCGGTATCGTCAGTCCGGCCGAAAGAACCTTCATTCCCGACCAGGAGCAGCCGAAGGCAATTCGCATTGCCCGCATCTGGACGACAATCTATGCCGCGACCATTGCGCTGGCGCTCTATACCGGCTCGTTCCTGCCGCTGATGCTGGTCGGGCTGCCCAGGCTTTACGGCGCGTGGCACCATGTCATGGTCGGCCTGCTGCAGCATGGCGGCCTGGCTGAAAACGTCACCGATCACCGGCTCAACAGCCGCACCGTCTACATGAACCCGATAAGCCGCTTCATCTACTGGAACATGAACTACCACGTCGAGCATCACATGTTTCCCATGGTGCCCTATCACGCGCTGCCCAGGCTGCACGAACTGATCAAGCACGATCTGCCGGCGCCGACACCATCCATCCTGGCCGGCTACCGCGAGATGATACCGGCTTTCCTGCGCCAGCTGCGCAATGAGGATTATTTCATCAAGCGCGAACTGCCGCCGACGGCGAGGCCCTATCGCGAGGATTTCCACAGCGATAACGCTGCTGTTGCGGTGGCTGCCGAATGACAAGCCCATGCCAAGGCACCAAACATCGAGGGACCCGTAAATGAGCGACTGGGTCGAGGCCTGTGACGCCGAGGACATCGACGAAGAGGACGTGATGCGCTTCGACCATGGCGGCCGCACCTTTGCCATCTATCGCAGCCCCGACGACGAGTATTTCGCCACCGACGGGCTTTGCACGCATGAGAAGGTGCATCTGGCCGACGGGCTGGTCATGGACGACATCATCGAGTGCCCGAAGCACAATGGCCGCTTCAACTACAAGACAGGGGCTGCCAGGGGCGCGCCGGTGTGCGTCGATCTAAGAACTTATCCGGTCAAAGTCGACGCCGGCAAAGTCCTTGTCCGGATCGGTTGATGATGACGAAGGGAATGGTCATCATCGGCGCCGGCGAATGCGGCGGGCGCGCCGCCCTTGCGCTGCGCGAGCTCGGCTATGATGGCCCGGTGACGCTGGTCGGCGACGAGCCGCATCTGCCCTATGAGCGCCCGCCGCTGTCGAAAGACGCGATGGTTGCCGACGCGCCCCTGATCAAGGCGATCGCCAGCGACGCGATCCTGGCCGAGCGCTCTATCCGGCATATCCATTCGGTTTTGGCTGTGGCGATCGACCGCACGGCGCATGTCGTGCGCCTGTCCGACGGTTCCGCCCTGGCCTACGACAAGCTCCTGCTGGCGACCGGTTCGGTGCCGCGCAAGCTGCCTATGCCGGGCCTTGGCGGGCGCTGCGTCTACCTCCGGACCTTCAACGACGCGCTGGCCATTCGCGCCCATCTCAGCGCCGGAAATCGCATCGCCATAGTCGGCGGCGGCTTCATCGGGCTTGAGCTTGCCGCGGCGGCACGCAGACTGGGTGCCGCGGTCACCATCATTGAGGCGCAGCCGCGCATCTTGATGCGCGGCGTGCCAGCCGAGATCGCTGAGGTCATCCATCAGGCGCATGAAGCGGAAGGCGTGAAAATCCTGTGCGGCGAGGGCATCGCCGCCATTGCCGATGATGGCGCCGAAGTGCGCATCGCGCTCGCCGGTGGACGCGACATTGTCGCCGATCTAGCCGTGATCGGCATCGGCGCCGTGCCGGTGACCGGACTTGCCGCGGAGGCGGGGCTGACCGTCGACAATGGCATCGCCGTCGACGCCGAGCTTCGCACCAGCGACCGGGATGTCTTTGCCGCCGGCGATTGCTGTTCGTTTCCGCTCGCCATCTATGGCGGCCGGCGCGTGCGGCTCGAAGCCTGGCGCAACGCACAGGAGCAGGGCGCGCTCGCCGCAAGGAATATGCTTGGCGCCGGCGAGTTCCATGCGGCGGTGCCGTGGTTCTGGTCGGATCAGTACGGCCTGACCTTGCAGATCGCCGGCCTGTCGGACGAAGGCCGCAGCATCGTGCGCCGCGACCTCGGCGACGGCGCCTTCATCCTGTTCCACCTCGCCGAAGACGGCAGGCTGGTTGCGGCAAGCGGCATCGGCGCCGGCAACGCGGTCGCCCGCGACATAAGGCTGGCCGAGATGCTGATTGCGAAGCAGGCAAGGCCGGCGCCGGAAGCGCTGGGCTCGCAGGCGATCAAGCTGAAGTCGCTGCTGGCGGCATGAACGCCGCGTGGATAATTGGCCGAGCGCGTTCGGCTAAAACAGCGCCTTCAGCTCCGGCAGCTTGTCGTTGACCAGCCAGCCATAGTAATTTTCCTCGGGCAGTTTTTCCGGCTCGCCCGCAGCGCGGCGCTTGTCGTTCTCGGCCTTCAGCGCATAGGCGCGCTGTTCGGGGTTGCCGACATTGTAGAGCGTCGACGTGATGCCGGGATTGCCTGAGATGTCAAAGCCGGCAATGCTTCTATAGGCGTCGATCGACTTCCTTATCGTCGCCGCGACATAAGGCAGTGTCAGGTCAGGATCCATGATGGTCTTGTAGACCGCGTTGGGATCGCCGACGTCGAGTTCCGGCAGGCCGGAAACCTTGTGCACGAGGTCGCTCATTTGCAGCGCCGTCAGCGGATTGAGCTGGCCAAGGCCAAAAGTCTGCCCGGCATAATAAGGCTGGAAGAAAGTGGCGCCTAAGCGGTCGTTGGGAAAGCTCTCGCCGTCGACGGTCTTGCCACGGAACGACCGGTTCCACACCTGTTCGCGGCACTCCCACAGATCGTAGCTGTCGGACTTCCCTGCGCATTTCGTAAATTGCGGCCGCTGCACGAAATCGGAGATGTCCTCGCCATCATAGGCAAAGGAGAGCTTGCTCGACAGATACGAAATCGCCTTGACGTAGTAGGTCTGCAGCCGGTCGTAGGCATCGACATTGTAGGTGTGCTCGCCGACGATGGCGCCGACGATATGCATTGGGTCGATTCCATAGGCCGCGGCTGCCTGCTTGATCTTGCCGCGCAACTCGGCATCGTTCTGGAGCAGCGCAAAGACTTTGCGGTATTTCGCCTGGAAGGTGGTGTTGGTCGCCTGGGTGCGCCGGCTCGAAGCGCCCGGTATGTCGGGCTGCTCGGTGTTGCGGTTGCCCGGCGGCACCATCGTTGCCGCTTGCGCGGCGAACATGGCTGCCGCCAGCGTCAGCCCCAAAATGACGAGGATCAGTTTTTTCATGCGCCGCCGCCCAAATAGTCGCCGGCAAACTAGGTAATGCTCCACCGGGAGTCGAGAGACGCCTGCACCCGACGGGACGAAAGCTTGCCGGATGCTTCCATTTGGCCACACATCGGGAATGCTGGGCCAAATTGGGGAGGCCGGGAGCAATTCCCCGACCCTCTTCGAGAATGAAGCGTCTCCTACAGGATGAAACGCGACAAGTCCGTGTTTCTGGAGAGGTCGCCGACATGCTTCTCGACATAGGCGGCATCGATGGTCACCGAGGTGCCGTTGCGGTCCGGCGCGTCATAGGAGATATCGTCCAGCACCCGTTCCATCACCGTCTGCAGCCGCCTGGCGCCGATATTCTCGACGCTGGCGTTAAGGTCCACGGCGATGCCGGCCAACGAATCGATCGCGTCATCGGTGAAGACCAGGTCGACGCCTTCGGTCTTCATCAGCGCGATATACTGCTTGATCAGGCTGGCTTCGGTCTCGGTGAGGATGCGGACGAAATCGTCCTTCTCCAGCGCCCGCAGCTCGACACGGATCGGCAGGCGGCCCTGCAATTCCGGCAGCAGATCGGATGGCTTGGCGACGTGGAACGCACCTGAAGCGATGAACAGGATGTGGTCGGTCTTCACCGGTCCGTATTTGGTCGCAACCGTGGTGCCTTCGACCAGTGGCAACAGGTCGCGCTGGACGCCCTCGCGCGAAACACCGGCACCGATGCCGCCTTCACGCGAGGCGATCTTGTCGATCTCGTCAAGGAAGACAATGCCGTCATTCTCGGTCGATTCGAGTGCCCTGCGCACCACTTCGTCCTGATCGAGCAGCTTGTCGGACTCGTCGCTGATCAACAGCCCGTAGGACTCCTTGACGGTCGTCTTGCGCAACTTGGTCTTCTTGCCGCCCATCGCCTTCGACAGCATGTCGTTGATGTTGAGCACGCCGATATTGGCGCCCGGCATGCCGGGGATCTCGAAGCCAGGCATGCCGCCATTGCCGGTATCGGCCACTTCGATCTCGATCTCCTTGTCGTCGAGCTCGCCGTCGCGCAGCTTCTTGCGGAAACTGTCGCGGGTGGCCGGGCTCGCCGTCTTGCCGACGAGCGCTTCGAGCACCCGTTCCTCGGCGTTGATGTGGGCACGCGCCTTGACGTCCTCGCGCATCTTCTCGCGCACCAGCCCGATGGCGATCTCGACCAGATCGCGGATGATCTGCTCGACATCGCGGCCGACATAACCGACCTCGGTGAACTTGGTGGCTTCGACCTTGACGAAAGGCGCACCGGCAAGGCGTGCCAGGCGGCGTGAAATCTCGGTCTTGCCGACACCGGTCGGGCCGATCATCAGGATGTTCTTCGGCATCACCTCTTCGCGCATCTGGCCCTCGAGCTGCTGGCGGCGCCAACGGTTGCGCAAGGCAATCGCCACGGCACGCTTGGCGTCTTTCTGGCCGATGATGAAGCGGTCGAGTTCCGAAACGATTTCGCGGGGAGAGAAGGTGCTCATGTCACTAAATTCCACTTTGCCACTGCCGAATGGACTCGAACGGATGCAGCAGCATGATCACGTTGAGTGTCAGATTGTCCCGGATGAGATAGCCGACACCGAATTCGAAGATGAGGGCGAGGGTCACGATCACCCATATAGGAAACCTTCGCGCCATGACAAACCCCAGCACCATGGCCAGCGTGTCGGACACCGAATTGATGATGCTATCGCCATAATAGTCGAGCGAGATTGTGCCGGCGCGGTAGCGGTCGATGATGAAAGGGCTGTTCTCGAGCAACTCCCAGCCGCCCTCTATAACCACCGCAAAGGCCAGCCTGAGCCCGATCGGCGAGCGCGGGAAAAGGAACCACGCCAGCGCATAGAACAAGAAGCCGTGAATGATGTGCGAGAAGCTGTACCAGTCGGAAATATGCTGGGAATTCTCGGAGCTCTGCACAATGCCGTGCCACAGCTTGACATAGCCGCAGGTACAGATCGGCGTCCGCCCCATGCCGTAGAGGACCCCGGCCTGGAAGATGACCAGGCCGAGAACCAACAGAAGCCCCATTCGCCAGCTGTCTTCGTAGGCCGAGACGGTTTTGTCGCTGGATACGCTCATGCTGCTATTGCCCCTCTTTTGCCTCACCCTGTCCGGCGTCGCCCTCTGGGGCATCAATCGCCATCAGCACGGCATCGCCATATTCCGACTTCCTGCGATCGATAGCCCTGAAACCGGCCTTTTCATAGGCACGGATAGCCCGTGCATTGGCGGGGTCCGGGTCGATGATGACGCGCGGCGTACCTTCCTCGAAAAGCTGCTCGACGAACTGCCGGACGATCGCCGAGCCGTGGCCGACCCCGACAAGCCCCGGCACGCCGATCGACAGATCGATGCCGAGCGTGCCGAACGGCTGGTCGCTATAGGGATGGCCGTCCTCCAGATGCGGATCGTAGCTCTGCAAATAGCCGATGGGCTTTCCGTCGAGCTCGATAATCAGCGGCTCGACCGAAATGCTGTCGATATGCTCGCGGATCTCCGCAATCTCGGTCTCTGGGTCGTTCCACCATTCGGCGACATGCGGCTCGGCAAGCCAGCCGGCGATCATCGGCAGGTCCCTCTGGATCACCGGCCGAAAACCATAGCGGAGGCTCCGCTCAGGCGGCATCGAGGGTTTCGACGACGAAGTTGTTGTTTGTGTAGACGCAAATGTCTGACGCGATCTGCATCGCCTTGCGGGCGATCTCCTCTGCGCCCTTGTCGCTGTCCATCAAAGCGCGTGCCGCCGCCAGCGCGTAATTGCCGCCGGAGCCGATGGCCATGACGCCAAATTCGGGCTCCAGCACGTCGCCGGTGCCGGTCAGCGCCAGCGACACCGACTTGTCGGCCACCAGCATCATTGCTTCCAGCCGGCGCAAATAACGGTCGGTGCGCCAGTCCTTGGCGAGCTCGACGCAGGCACGTGTTAGCTGGTCGGGATATTGTTCGAGCTTGGCTTCGAGCCGCTCAAGCAGCGTGAAAGCATCGGCGGTGGCGCCGGCAAAACCGGCGATGACGTTGCCGCTTTTGCCGATGCGGCGCACCTTCTTGGCGTTGCCCTTCATGATGGTCTGGCCGAGGCTGACCTGGCCGTCGCCGGCGATCACCACCTTGCCGCCCTTGCGCACGGTCAGGATGGTCGTGGCATGCATGGTCAGTTCATTCGACATTTTCTGCTCCGATCAGCACCGATCCCATCGAGGCGATCGGCGCGTTACGAGTGACTTGATCGGCCATATGTATGCATAGGCCGGATGATTGCAAACCGGCCATCCGCCGGGCCGGACTGTGCTCCGCAGCGGTAACTGGCAATCGCCGGATCATGCTGCTAGAAGGCTTTCGTTTTCAGGCATGTGAACGCCTGAACCGTGCAAATCTGAGACAAGGATGAGGTCATGGCGCCCCGTTCCGCCGAGATAAGCCGCAAGACCAGGGAAACCGACATCGCCGTGTCGGTTCAGGTCGACGGCTCGGGCAAATCCGACATTTCGACGGGCGTCGGCTTCTTCGACCATATGCTGGACCAGTTGTCGCGCCATTCGCTGATCGACATGACCGTGAAGGCCAAGGGCGACCTGCACATAGACGACCACCACTCGGTCGAGGATACGGGCATCGCGCTCGGCCAGGCGCTGGCCAAGGCGTTGGGCGAGCGGCGCGGCATCATGCGCTACGCCTCGATCGATCTCACCATGGACGAGACACTGACGCGGGCGGCAATCGATGTCTCCGGCCGGCCTTTTCTGGTCTGGAATGTTTCGTTCTCGTCGCCGAAGATCGGTACGTTCGATACCGAGCTGGTGCGCGAATTCTTCCACGCGCTGGCGCAGAATGCCGGCATCACGCTTCATGTCACCAATCATTACGGCGCCAACAACCACCACATCGCCGAGACCTGCTTCAAGGCCGTGGCGCGTGTGTTGCGTTCGGCGCTTGAGCGCGACCCGCGCCAGCCGGACGCGGTTCCCTCCACCAAGGGATCCCTGAAAGGATAGCGTCATGGCCATCTATGTCGTGATGAAGCCGCCAGGCCGCAGCGAAAGCGTGGACACTACCTTTATCCGTGACGGCTTTGCCTGGCTCGGCTTCCTGGTGCCGCCGCTGTGGCTGGCCTGGCACCGGCTGTGGGTCGAGGCGGCATTGGCGTTTGTCGCCATGGGCCTGCTCTCGATGCTAGGCGAAAGGCTGGACCTGGAAACAGCCGGCTCGCTTTTATCCCTGCTTGTCATGCTCTTTGTCGGACTGGAAGGGCAGGGCTTGCGGATCGCAGCCCTGCGCCGTCGCGGCTGGCATGAATGGGGCGTGGTCGAGGCCGACAGGCTCGACGACGCAGACCTCCGCTATGCATTGGAAGCCGATGCTCAGTCGGATGAACAACCGACGGTGCAACGCATCGTCCCAGACGCAGCACATGCCCGGTCGGCGCAGATGGGCCTGGCGCTGGGGCTGAACCATATTCCGGGAAAGCCCTGAGATGAGGGTAGCGATCATCGATTACGGGTCGGGCAATCTGCGCTCGGCCACCAAGGCCTTCGAGCGTGCCGCGCATGAAGCCGGTATTGCCGCCGCGATCGAACTCACCGCCGATGCCGAGCGGGTCAGGACCGCCGACCGCATCGTCCTGCCCGGCGTCGGTGCCTATGCCGATTGCGCCGCTGGACTGCGTGCGGTAGCCGGCATGTGGGAAGCGGTCGAGGAGGTGGCGATCGCCAAGGCTCGGCCGTTCCTCGGCATCTGCGTCGGCATGCAGCTGATGTCGGAGCGAGGCCTGGAAAAGACCGTCACAAAGGGCTTTGGCTGGGTCGCCGGCGACGTCAAGGAGATCACGCCGGCCGATCCGACACTGAAGATCCCGCAGATCGGCTGGAACACGATTGACCTGAAGCGCAAGCATCCGCTGTTTTCCGGCATTGCGACGGGTGGCAAGGGACTGCATGCCTATTTCGTCCACTCCTACCATCTCGATGCACGGAAGGAGGATGAGGTGCTGGCGGTTGCCGACTATGGCGGCCCGGTAACGGCCGCTGTCGCTCGCGACAACCTCGCCGGAACGCAATTCCACCCCGAGAAGAGCCAGGCGCTGGGCCTGGCGCTGATCACCAATTTCCTAGGCTGGAGGCCCTGAACCATGAGCAAGAAGGGCTATTGGATGGCAATGGTCGATGTCCGCGATCCCGAGATCTACAAGCGATATATCGAGGCCAATGCCGCGGCTTTCGCGAAATACGGCGCGAAGTTCCCGGTGCGCGCCGGGCGGTACACCAGCCCGGAAGGACCGGCAGGCAATCGCCACGTGCTGGTGGAGTTCGAATCCTATGAAAAGGCGCTGGAATGCTACGGCTCGCCTGAATACCAGGAGGCGTTGAAGTACAGGCTCGCCGGCTCGACCGGCCACTTTGTCATCGTCGAAGGCGCCTGAAGGTGTTTCTGTTTCCGGCGATAGACCTCAAGGACGGCAAATGCGTGCGCCTCAGGCATGGCGACATGGCGACCGCCACCATCTACAATGACGATCCCGCCGCTCAGGCGCGCGTCTTCGAAGAGCAGGGCTTCGAATGGTTGCACGTCGTCGACCTCAACGGCGCCTTCAAGGGCCAGAGCGTCAACAGCGCCGCGGTCGGCGCCATCCTGAAGGCGACGAGCAATCCGGTGCAGCTCGGCGGCGGCATCCGCACCCTGGCGCAGATCGAGGACTGGCTCGACCGTGGGCTGGCCCGCGTCATTCTTGGCACCGTGGCGGTCCGCGATCCGGATCTGGTCAGGCAGGCCTGCAAGGCATTCCCGGGCAAGATCGCTGTCGGCATCGACGCCAAGGGCGGTAAGGTCGCGGTCGAAGGCTGGGCTGAGGCCTCGAGCCTCGGCGTCATTGAACTGGCGAGGAAATTCGAGGGTGCCGGCGTCGCCGCCATCATCTACACCGATATCGACCGCGACGGTGTGCTGACTGGCATCAACTGGGACGCCACCATCGATCTCGCCGACGCGGTGTCGATCCCGGTTATCGCCTCGGGCGGGCTCGCCTCGATCGCCGACATCGTGCGCATGACCATGCCCGATGCCCGCAAGCTCGAAGGCGCGATCTCCGGCCGCGCCCTCTACGACGGCCGCATCGACCCGGCCGAGGCATTGGCGATCCTGCGTGGCAAACCGATGGCAGGGTGTGAAACGTGAAGGTCTCGATTATCGTTGCTCCCTACGACAGCGGGCACTATCACGAGGGGTGCGGCCAGGGGCCGGACGCCATCGTCGGCGGTGGGCTGGTCGAAGCCCTGACCGTGGCTGGCCATGATGTCGCCGTCGAAGATATCGGCAAGGTCGGAGACGAGCAGGGGCGCGAAATTGCAACCGGCTTCGCCGTCTGCAACGCCGTCGCGACCAAGGTTAACCTCGCCCGCGATGGAGGACGCTTCCCCATTATCCTTGCTGGAAATTGCCTGACCGCCGCCGGTGCGGTTGCCGGTGAAGCGGCGGATTCGATCATCTGGATCGACCAGCATGGCGATCTCAACACGCCGGAGACGTCGGCCTACGGCTTTCTCGACGGCATGGCGCTGGCGGCGACGCTCGGGCTCTGCTGGCATCCGATGGCGGCAGCAATTCCGGGGTTCCGGCCGATAGACCCGGCGCGCTGCATGCTGGTCGATGCCCGCGACCTCGATCCCGACGAAAAGCGACTGCTGGAAACTTTGCCGATCGTGCGCACCGAATGTGCCGGTGCACTCGATATGATCGGAAAGCTCACGGCGGCAGGGACTGTGCGGGCGCATCTGCATCTCGACCTGGATGTTCTCGATCCGGATGTGCTGCAGGTGAACCGCTACGCGCACCCGGGCGGCCCGAGTCCGGAACAGCTGCGGCAGCTTGCCTGCGGACTGGCCAGGTCAATCCCGATTGTCGGCGTGACGCTCTCGGCCTACGACCCGGCCTTTGATTCCCAGTCCGAAGTTCCGCCCGTCGTCGGCCAGCTGCTTGTCGACTTTCTTGCGGCGATCGAGAGGATCTGATGCTGAAAGCCCGCGTCATCCCCTGTCTCGACGTCAAGAACGGCCGTGTCGTCAAGGGCGTCAATTTCGTCGACCTGGTCGATGCCGGCGATCCCGTCGAAGCGGCAAAAGCCTATGACGCGGCCGGCGCCGACGAGCTCTGCTTTCTCGACATCACCGCCTCGTCGGAAAACCGCGAGACCATTTTCGATGTCATCGCCCGCACCGCCGAACAATGTTTCATGCCGCTGACCGTTGGCGGTGGCGTCCGTCAGGTCGCCGACATCAGGAAGCTGCTACTGGCCGGCGCCGACAAGGTGTCGATCAACACGGCGGCGGTGAAGACCCCAAATTTTGTCGCCGAGGCTGCCGACAAATTCGGCAACCAGTGCATCGTCGTCGCCATCGATGCCAAGAAAGTGTCCGCTGCGAGCGAGGCTGATCGCTGGGAGATATTCACCCATGGCGGCCGCGAGAAGACCGGCATCGACGCCGTCGAGTTCGCTCGGCGAGTGGTCGACCTCGGCGCCGGCGAGATCCTGCTGACATCGATGGACCGCGACGGCACCAAGGCCGGCTATGATATAGCCCTTACCCGCGCGGTCGCCGATGCCGTACGCGTGGCGGTCATCGCTTCCGGTGGCGTCGGCACGCTCGACCACCTTGTCGAAGGCATTCGCGACGGCCATGCCGGCGCGGTGCTGGCGGCGTCGATCTTCCATTTCGGCACCTACAGCATCGCCGAAGCCAAGCTGCACATGGCTCAGGCCGGACTGCCGATGCGGCTGGACTCGCCGGGTAATCGGTCCTAGAGCCTTTCCGGCTAAGAAGAGGCTGTAAACGCCGTCATGACCGAGTTCTCGCTCTCCGATCTGGAGAAGATTATTGGCGAACGCGCACGTTCCGGCGATCCGGATTCGTGGACGGCCAAGCTCTTTCAGCGTGGCATGAGCAAGGCAGCGCAGAAACTCGGCGAAGAGGCAGTCGAAACGGTGATCGCAGCCGTCAGCGCCGACCGGGACGCGCTTGTTTCGGAAAGCGCCGATCTCATCTATCATTGGCTTGTCGTTCTTGGCGTAGCGGGCATTCCGCTGAGCGATGTGCTCAACGAGCTTGAACGCCGCACCGGTCGTTCGGGCATCGCCGAAAAGGCGTCTCGGCTGGACCGGGGCTGATCGCTGCGGAGGAACTCGATGGACCAGCTCGCTCCTACCGAGAAGTATTCACCCTATCGTTTCTTCTCGGCCGAGCAATGGTCGCGGTTCCGCGCCGATACGCCGATGACGCTCACCGAGGACGAGGTCCGTCGTCTGCGGTCGCTGAACGATCCGGTCGATCTCCACGAGGTCGAGCGCATCTATCTTTCGATGTCGCGGCTGTTGTCGGCTCATGTCGAAGCCAGTCAACTCCTGTTCAGGCAGCGCCAGGCCTTCTTCAACGCGCTGGACGCGGCCAAGACACCGTTCATCATCGGCATTGCCGGTTCCGTCGCGGTCGGCAAATCGACCACGGCGCGCGTGCTGAAGGAGCTGCTGGCGCGCTGGCCGTCGAGTCCCAAGGTCGACCTGGTCACCACCGACGGTTTCCTGCTGCCGAACGAAGTCCTGCGCCGCAACAACCTGATGGAGCGCAAGGGCTTTCCGGACAGCTACGACGTCGGCGCGCTGCTGCGCTTCCTGTCCGGCATCAAATCGGCGCAGCGCAACGTCCGCGCGCCGGTCTATTCGCACCTGACCTATGACGTCATCCCGGGCGAGTTCCAGACCATCGACCGGCCGGACATCCTGATCTTCGAGGGCATCAACGTCCTGCAGCCGGGCAAGCTGCCGAAGGATGGCAAGATCGTGCCTTTCCTGTCGGATTTCTTCGACTTTGCCATCTACATCGATGCCGAGGAGGCGCTGATCCATCACTGGTATATCGCCCGCTTCATGCGGTTGCGCGAAACCGCCTTCCGCGACCCGGCCTCCTTCTTTCACCGCTATTCGCAACTTTCCGAGGATGCGGCCCGCGCCATCGCCGAGGGCCTGTGGACCAACATCAACCTGAAGAATCTGCGCGAGAATATATTGCCGACCCGCGCCCGAGCCGATCTCATCCTGCGCAAGGGCGCCAACCATCTGGTCGAGGAAGTGGCGCTCAGGAAACTGTGAAATCCCGGGACATTCCTTAAAGTCATCTTAACCCAGTCTTTCTATTGTCGGGCCTGATCTGCGGGCTCGGCAAACAAATGAATGCGCCATTCCTAAACATCGATCGGCCGGCAGCTGACCGCATCGCACGTCCAGGCAGCGGCGGCGCAACGATTGCCCTGATCGTGCCTGTCCACAATGAGGAAGGCGCAATTGCTCCATTCCTGAAGGCGGTATGCGAAAGCACCGCGCCGCTGAAGGACAAAGGCGTTGCCCTCGAGTTCATCTTCGTCAACGACGGCAGCAGCGATACGACGCTCGAAAAGCTGATCGAAGCCCAACAAACCGATCCACGCATCCACGTAATCGACCTTTCACGCAATTTCGGCAAGGAAGCCGCGATGACCGCGGGGCTCGACAGCTGCGATGCCGATGCAGCGATCCCGATGGATGTCGATATGCAGGATCCGCCGCATGTCATTCCGCTGCTTGTAGAAAAGTGGCGCGAGGGTTTTGAGGTTGTTCTGGCCAAGCGAGCCAATCGGTCGAGCGACAGCTTTCTCAAGCAGCGCTCCGCCTCGATGTTCTACCGCGTTCACAACTGGATCGCGCAGCAGAAGATCCCGCACGATGTCGGCGACTTCCGTTTGATCGACCGCCAGGTCATCCAGGCGCTGCGGTCTTTGCCCGAACGCCGTCGTTTCATGAAGGGCCTGTTCGCCTGGGTCGGGTTCCGTACCGCAAGCGTCGAATATGTCCGCGATCAGCGCATCGCCGGCCAGTCGAAATTCTCCGGCTGGAAGCTGTGGAACTTCGCGCTCGAAGGCATCACCAGCTTCTCCACCGCTCCGCTTGAAATCTGGACCTATGTCGGCGCGACGATTTCCGCGCTGTCGTTCCTCTACGGCCTGCTGATCGTCGCCAAGACAATGATCTTTGGCGTTGATGTGCCCGGCTACGCCTCCCTGCTGGTCAGTGTTCTTTTCCTTGGCGGCATCCAGTTACTCGGCATCGGCATCATCGGACAATACCTCGGCAGGGTCTACGCCGAGATCAAGCAGCGTCCGATCTACATCGTGCGCCGCAAATATGAGGGAATGAGCTGATGGAGATCGACGCCTACCGACAGATGGCCGCCACCGAAGACGAGCATTGGTGGTTCTGCGGGCGTCGCGCCATCGCCGAGGCGGTCATTCGCAGCATCGGCCTGCCTGAAAACGCGCGCATCGTCGAGATCGGCGCCGGCACCGGCGGCAACATCCGGATGCTGGAGCAGTTCGGCGCAGTGACGGCAGTCGAGATGAGCGATCTCGCGCGCAGGATTGCCTGGGAAAAGACCGGCCGCGACTTCCTCGCCGGACATCTGCCGGACAACATTCCTGTCGCGCCGCAAAGCTGCGACCTCGTCTGCCTGTTCGACGTGCTGGAACATGTCGTCGAAGACGAGGCGTCGCTTGCCGCGATCCGCCAGATGCTGAAGCCGGGCGGCGGCGTCGTCCTCACGGTGCCAGCACACCAATGGTTGTGGAGCACGCATGATGTTGGGCTGCATCACATGCGGCGCTATTCACGCAATCTGCTGCGTGAACGAATTGAAAAGGCTGGTTTCGCGATCGACCGGCTGAGCTACACAAATGCCGCGCTCTTCCCGGTAGCGGCGCTGGCACGACTGGTGGACAGGTTGCGCAGGCCGGCCTTGCCAGCCGGTCATGCCACGCCGCCGAAACCACTGAATGCAGCGATGAAGGCAGTGTTTTCGGCGGAAGGCCGCATCATACCAAATGCAAGCTTGCCCTTCGGGGTTTCGCTGCTGGCGGTATTCCGCAAGAACAGCGCCGTCGAAACCGCTCGCCCCGACGAGAAATTGGCAGCTTGACCGCGTCATGGGCACCGGCTCGTATCGTCGACTATCGCGCTTTGCGCTGATTGGCATCGCGTCGACGCTGATCTACGCCGTTTGCGCTTTTCTGCTGTCGCGTGGACAGGCAACGGCAGCCTTGCCGGGGGCGCTCACATCGTTTGCGGCCTACGCCGTCGCCGCGTTGTTCTCCTACACCGGGCATAAATATTTCACGTTCACCTCGGGCGGCAGTCACGCTATGGAATTGCCCCGCTTCCTCCTGCTCACCGCTTCCGGCCTCGCCGTCGCGATCGCCCTGCCGGGGCTTTTGACCCAGATGCTCGGCGTCCCTGCCGCAATCCCGATCCTGCTCACCTGCATTGCCGTGCCGGTCATCAACTATGTCGTCCTCGGGCGGTGGGTGTTTCGTGGTCTCTAGCGCGCGATCCCTCAGTGAACTGCTGCCCGGCGCCAACCGCTTCTCGCCCTTTGCGGGCGTAGCGGGTGCTCCGTTGCTGCTGGCCTGCCTGATCGTCACATACGCCGTCTGGCTATCCACCGTTGCAATCCCGACCAATGTCGACGTGTCATGGCTTCTGGTCGTCTGCGACCGCCTGCTTGGCGGAGAGCGGCTCAACACGGACATCGTGGAGACCAACCCACCTTTCTCGATCTGGCTCTACATGCCGTTCATGCTCCTGGAAAAGCTCACTGGCATGCGTGCGGAATTCTGGCTGACGCTTGGCGTCGTTTGCCTGAGCCTGGCCAGTCTTTCCGTTTCCGTCCGCATTCTCGCGCGCGATGAACCGGTCTACCGGCAGCCCCATGCGCTGTGGGCGGCAGCGGCGGCCCTGTTTTTGATCCTGTGTTTCATGCCGGATCAATTCGGCCAACGCGAGCACTTCGCATTGATTGCCATTCTGCCTTGGGTGGCGTTGCAATGCACACGTCAGCGGAACCTGGATTTCAGCGCGGGCTCGCGCCTGGAGCACATGGTCGCGGGTTTCGGCGCGGCGGTCGTGGTCATGGTCAAGCCGCCCTATTTTGTGCTGGCCTTCATGTTGCCGTCGCTCTGTCTTGCGCTTGAAAGGCGGTCGCTGAGACCGCTCTTCGTCGCAGAGAACCTGGTGGGCGCTGCGATCGTGGCCGCCTATATAGCGTCCATCGCGCTCTTCGACCGCGCTTACGTCAGCGACGTCCTGCCCTTGGTCAGGGAGGTCTATCTTCCGTTGAGGGCCTCTGCCGCCGATATGCTGGCAAACTGGCCGAAAGTGGTGCTGCTTCTGGCCGCCGCCACCGTGCTTGCGGCCGGCGGCCTGAGAAAGACGAACTGGGACGTCAGGATTCCGCTCCTGACCGCCCTGGGGTTCATTCCGGCCTTCATTGTCATGGGCAAGGGTTGGCCCAATCACGCGCTGCCGATGGTCGTTGTTGCGACACTTGCATTTGGCATCCAGCTTGTGCGGTTCGGCACATTCGGCAGTGCAGGCTTCGTTCGCAAGGCCGCCCTGATCTTCGGCTGCGTGCTGGTGCTGCAAATAGCGGTCAGGGCACAGTACGCGGCGCTGACGACGGATAACGGCCCGATCGCCCGGTCTGTCGCCGCGATCCGCGCAACGGTCGAAACCCCGGCCATCATGTCGATTGCCGACCAGATGCAGGTTGCCCATCCCCTCGCCAGGCTGGTCGGCGGCAGGTTCATATCACGCCATCCGAGCGCCTGGGCGGTCTCCAACGCGGACACGCTCGCCCGCGTCACCGGCGATCTCGAACGGAGACCGGAACTTGAAAGCATCCGCGATCGGGTGATCGGCGAAAACGCCGCCGAGATATCAGCGAAGAAGCCCGATATCGTGCTGTCAGGCTCGCCGGCGTGGACTGCCCTGATGCTGCAGGACAAGCGGATCCAGGTCGCCTTGGCCGGCTATCGTCTGCTGCACGCCGAGCCGGAAATCACTGTCTATCTGCGTTACACGGCGCCTGCGCCGCTCCAAACCGATTGAGCAGGAGCCCCCGGAAACCCATGACACGGCTGGATCCAATCGCTCCACTGGACGACATATGGCTCGATCTCGAGAGCCTCGGTGCAACAGCATGAGCGTCTCGAACGACATTGGCGGCTTGAGCCGCTGGCGCGACCGGGATATTGCGGCGTCGCTGCTTCCTAGCCGCAATGTCCTGGCCATTGCCGCAGTCACCGTCTTCTCGATCTTCTGGCAGCGACGTTGGGGGACTGTTCCCGACACTAGCTGGCTGATCACGGTCTGCGAGCGTATGCTGTCCGGTGAGCGGCTTTACTCGCAAATCTACGAGACCAATCCCCCATTCAGCGTCTGGCTCTATCTGCCGCCAGTGGCTGCAGCCAGATTGCTGGGCACCGCCCCGGAAATCCTGGTTGAGGCCTGGACATACCTTGCCGTGCTTATCGGACTTTCGCTCTCGGGCGTGATCGTCAAGCGTGCGGGTTTCACCGAAACTGCATCATTGTTTGCACTGGGGCCAGCGTTTTGCGCAATGTTGGTGGTCTTCCCCGGAAATGCCTTCAGCGAGCGGGAGCATATCGGCATGGCACTTTTCATGCCGCTGCTTGCGCTTCATGCCTGGCGCGCGCGCAGAGATGCAGCTGCCCAACCAGACCCCGGGCTCGCCGTACTCGCCGGCCTGTCGGGCAGCATTCTGCTGCTGGTCAAGCCCTACTATGCGATCATGGTGTTGGCGCCGGCGCTGGTCGTTGCAGTGCGCCGGCGCAGTCTGAAATCGATCTTCGCCCTGGAACACTGGGTCATTGGCGGCATCTGCGTTGTCTATCTCAGCACGGTCACGCTGATCCATCCGGAATTTGTGCGCGACATCTATCCCCTCTTGGCGGACGTTTATGCAAAGATCGGCATCTTTTGGCCGATTGTGATCGGCTACGGTTTCTCGTGGTGTTTCCTTGTCTTCCTGATCTGGTGGCTGTGGCCGGCCAGGCGGTTTCCAGAGCTGGCGGCGGTAGCGTTGGCGGCATCGATCGCCGGCATGTTTCCCCTGTTCTACCAAGCCAAAGGCTGGTCTTATCATGCCTATCCCGCGATCTTTTGCGCTGTGGCAGCCATTTTCTGCCTGTTGGCACTGCCCAGGATCGTGCAGCGGCCGTCGAAGCTGTTGACGTTCGTGACGGCTCCTTCGCGAGCTTGGGCATTGGCGGCGGTGGCAATCGCTTTCTTGCCGTACTGGAGCACCCAGAAACCAGGGCCGGCGCTGGTTGCTGCAATTCGCGCCGCCACCGATCGGCCGACCGTAGCGTTGGTCAGTTCGGATATTTCCTCGGGACATCCGTTGAACCGTATGATCGATGGGCAGTTCGTTTCGACCCACGTCAGCGATTGGCTTGGAGCGTTCGCACTTTCCCTGTCCCGGCAGGCATCTCTCTCGGGTGACACCGCCGAAGCCATGCGTTACCAAGCCATCATGGCGCGCTACGTCGAAAGCAAACGCGAAGAGTTCGTGCGTCTGCGCCCGGATATCGTCGTCTTCAAGAAAAACAACACGATGTGGACAAGCCAATTGATGGAGCGTTTTGGCTTTGACGCCATCCTGGCGCACTACCGCATTCTTATCGAGGACGAGACCGAGCGCATCTATCTGCGCGACGATTATGTCCGCCCGGGCCACCGGCCACCCGAACAGCCTATTTCGGCATCGTCACCCGTCGCAGCGTCAGATTGATGCGGCCGCCACTCCTGAGCAATGCCGAGGTCGACGGGTAGATACGGTCGACGCCGTGAAAGCAGAGCCGCCCTTCGCCGCCAAGCACGACGACGTCGCCGCTCCTCAGCCTGAACGATTTGGTGGCGCCGTCGCGCGTCGTCTGGCCGACCCGGAACAGGCAATCGTCGCCGAGCGACACCGAGACGACAGGCGCGGAGAAATCGCTCTCGTCGCGGTCCTGGTGAAGACCCATCTTGGCATCCTGCGAATAGAAATTGACCAGGCAGGCTTCCGGCAGGTGCGCATAGGCAGATACATCCCGCCACAGTTCGAGCAGCATCTCCGGGATCGGCGGCCAAGGCCTTCCGGTCACCGGGTGGGTCGGCTGGTAGCGATAGCCGTGCTCCTTGTCGGTGACCCAGCCCAGCGGACCGCAATTGGTCATGCGCACGCTCATCTCCTTGCCGGTACGCGGCATCGCCGGCACGAACAGCGGCGCCTTCTGCACGACCTGCCTGATATCTTCCACCAGCACTTCCTGCATGGCGCGCGACAGGTAGCCGGGCATATGGCGGACGCCTTTGGGCAGTACGAGCATCGCGTCGGTTAATCCGTTGGTCTGGAGAAATCAGAATGCCACCGTCAAATGAAAACGGCGACCCGAAAGCCGCCTCCGACGGTGGCTGCGCGCTTTAACCGGCGATCTGAGATCCGAAGCCGCTTCGGCTGTCACTCATCCCCGACCCGGCCGCGCAGTTTCTTGATCGAGCCGCGCCCGGCCTTGCTCTTGAGCCGTCTTTCGACCGCGCCTTTGGACGGCCTGGTCTTCTTGCGCGGCGGTGGTGGTGGTTCGGCGGCCTTGGCGACCAGTGCCGTCAGCCGCGCCCGGGCGTCCGCCCGGTTCTGCTCCTGGGTGCGGAAGCGTCCGGCTTCGATGACGATGACGCCGTCCTTGGTGGCGCGCTGGCCGGCAAGCTTGATGGTCCGTTCGCGCACCCGCTCCGACAGGCCAGCCGCATTGGCGGCATCGAAGCGCAATTGCACTGCCGTCGCCACCTTGTTGACGTTCTGGCCGCCCGGGCCGGACGAACGGATGAAGTCCTCGTGCAGGTCGCCCGGATTAATCACCGCATCGTCGGTAATGATGATCTTGTCGTCGGCGTTCATGCCGCACTCATGGCGCGGCAGGCGAAAAAAGAAAAGGCCCGATTGAAGCCGGGCCTTGAAGCATCACCAGGGGCGACGGCTATTCAGCCGCTACCTGCATGCGTGGTGCGGCGCCGAGCACGGTGGCGTCGACATGGGCTTCGAACTTTTCGAAATTGTCGACGAACATGCCGACCAGCCTTGCCGCCTGCCGGTCGTAGGCGGGCTTGTCGATCCAGGTCGATCTAGGGTCGAGAATGGCGCGGTCGACGCCGGCAACCGTCACCGGTACGTCGAAACCGAAATTGGCGTCGGTGCGGAAGTCGGCCGCTTTCAGCGAGCCGTCGAGCGCCGCCGCAAGCAGCGCCCGCGTTGCTTTGATCGGCATTCGCTTGCCGGTGCCGTAGGCGCCGCCGGTCCAGCCGGTGTTGACCAGCCAGCAATCGACGCCGTGGCGGGCGATGAGCTCGCGCAGCAGATTGCCGTATTCCGACGGATGCCGCGGCATGAACGGTGCGCCGAAGCATGTCGAAAATGTCGCTTCGGGTTCCGTAACGCCCTTCTCGGTCCCCGCCACCTTGGCGGTATAGCCGGAGAGGAAATGGTACATGGCCTGCGCCGGGGTCAACCGCGCGATCGGCGGCATCACACCGAATGCGTCGGCGGTCAGCATGATGATGTTCTTCGGGTGGCTGGCGCGCCCCGTCTTGCTGGCATTGGGGATGAAGTGGAGCGGGTAGGCGCAGCGTGTGTTTTCGGTCAGCCCGCCATCGTCGAAATCCGGCACGCGGCCTGCGTCGAGCGCCACATTCTCCAGCACCGTGCCGAAGCGCTGGGTGGTGGCGAAGATCTCCGGCTCGGCTTCGGCCGAAAGCTTGATCGTCTTGGCATAGCAGCCGCCCTCGAAATTGAAGATGCCGTGCGGTCCCCAGCCATGCTCGTCGTCGCCGACCAGCGTGCGCGACGGGTCGGCCGACAACGTCGTCTTGCCGGTCCCGGAAAGGCCGAAGAAAACGGCCGCGTCGCCGACGGGCCCTTCATTGGCCGAGCAGTGCATCGGCATCACACCCTTTGCCGGGAGCAGATAGTTGAGCACGGTGAACACCGACTTCTTCATCTCGCCGGCATACGAGGTACCGCCGATCAACACGATCATGTGCGAAAGATCGACGGCAATCACCGTTTCGCCGCGCGTGCCGTGGCGGGCGGGATCGGCGCGGAACGACGGCAGGTCGATGATCGTCAAATCGGGCAGGAAATGCTCGAGTTCGGCGGCGGCCGGTCGGATGAGCAGATTGCGGATGAACAAGGAGTGCCAGGCAAGCTCCGTGATCACCCTGGTCGGCAGCTTCAGTTCCTCGTCGGCGCCGCCGACCAGGTCCTGCACATAAAGGTCCTTTCCAGCCGCGTGGGCGCGAAAATCGGCAAGCAGCGTATCGAACTGGATCGGCGAAATCGCTTTGTTGTTGTCCCACCATATATGCGGCGCGGTGCTTTCGTCGCGCACCACGAATTTGTCCCTGGGCGAGCGGCCGGTGTGCTGCCCGGTCTCGGCGGCAAGCGCGCCATGCGCGGTGAGTCGGGCCTCGCCACGGCGGATTGCCTCCTCGTAGAGCGCGGCCGCGCTGAAATTATAGCGTACCACGCCCGTGGTTCTCAGGCCGATGCGATCGATTGCACATGCAGGATTGCGTTTGCCGGCTTCCGACATGGGTGTCCCTTCTTCGATTTACCGCGTCTTTACCGGCGAATTCCGGAACCCCCATTGCAGGAGCTAAAAACGTCAAAACCAGAAAAGGCGAATGATATCAAATCATTAATCGATTTAAATATTTTGAAAGTTGTTTAAATCGTTTATATGTGCAAAAACACTGATGGTTGCCCAAAGGATTGGCGATGTTCATTCGTCCCATCCATATCGAGGTACAATTGTAGCCGTCGACATGCCGCGCGTGACAGCGGATACAGCCTGTGCCACATTTTGTACCTAATTTGTCCTGCAAAAGCCCCTTCTCGACGAAAGAAGGGACAGCTCATGAGGGAGCCGCTTGAAATGGCAACAATCGCGCTTGTCGACGACGATCGCAACATTCTGACTTCGGTTTCGATCGCCCTCGAATCCGAGGGTTATCGGGTCGAAACCTACACGGATGGGGCATCGGCGCTGGAGGGACTGGCGGCGCGCCCGCCGAACCTCGCCATCCTTGACATCAAGATGCCGCGCATGGACGGCATGGAGTTGCTGCGCCGGATGCGTCAGAAATCCGACCTGCCAGTAATCTTCCTGACCTCCAAGGACGATGAGATCGATGAACTGTTCGGCCTCAAGATGGGCGCCGACGACTTCATCCGCAAACCCTTCTCGCAGCGTCTTCTGGTGGAGCGCGTCCGCGCCGTGCTGCGCCGCGCCAGCACCCGCGAGGCGGCGGCCAAGGCGCCCAACCAGCAGGCCCGGTCGCTTGAGCGCGGCCAGCTTGTCATGGACCAGGAGCGCCACACCTGCACCTGGAAGGGCGAGCCGGTGACGCTGACCGTCACCGAGTTCCTCATCCTGCATTCGCTGGCCCAGCGTCCGGGCGTTGTAAAAAGCCGTGATGCGCTGATGGATTCGGCTTATGATGAGCAGGTTTATGTCGATGACCGCACCATCGACAGTCACATCAAGCGGCTGCGCAAAAAGTTCAAGGCCGTTGATGATGACTTCGAAATGATCGAAACCCTTTACGGAGTCGGATATCGGTTCCGCGAAGCTTGAGTCGAGCGGGAGCTGCTATTCGATGGCAGTGCAAGTAGAGCGAGTGAGACGGTCGGGCGCCGCCAGGCGCCCGCCGCGGATTCTGCCCGCCTTCGTGTCGAAAATTACGGTGCCGATGCGCCGGTTTCTCGGCCATCACATCTTTTCCAGCCTGACGCGGCGTATCCTCTTTCTCAACCTTGCCGGCCTTGCCGTCCTGGTCACCGGCATTCTCTATCTCAATACCTTTCGCGACGGGCTGATCGACGCCCGTGTCGAGAGCCTGATGACTCAAGGCGAGATCATCGCCGGCGCGATTGCCGCCTCGGCGACGGTCGAGACCGATTCGATCAGCATCGATCCGGAGAAGCTGCTCGAGTTGCAGGCCGGCGAAAGCCTCGGCCCGGGCTCCGATCAGCTCGATAACCTCGATTTCCCGATCAATCCGGAGCGCGTGGCGCCGGTGCTCAGGCGGTTGATCTCGCCGACGCGGACCCGAGCCCGCATTTACGACCGCGACGCCAACCTGCTGCTCGATTCCCGCCATCTCTATTCGCGCGGCCAGATCCTTCGCTACGACCTGCCGCCGGTCGAAGAGGAACAGCCAGACCTTCTGGAGCGCATCCAGAAATTCGTCTTTGATTTCTTTCGCAACAAGCAGCTGCCTGTCTATCGCGAGCAGCCAGGTGGCAACGGCGCCGCGTTTCCGGAAGTGGTCAAGGCGCTTACCGGCAGTCCGTCGACGATCGTGCGGATCTCGGAGCAGGGCGAGCAGATCGTTTCAGTGGCGGTACCGATCCAGCGCTTCCGTGCCGTTCTCGGCGTGCTGATGCTGTCGACCGAAGGCGGCGACATCGACAAGATCGTCGCGGCCGAGCGCAAGGCGATCCTGCGCGTGTTCGGCATTGCCGCCCTGGTTACCGCCATCCTGTCGATGCTGCTGGCCTCCACCATCGCCAACCCGCTGCGCCGGCTTTCCGCGGCGGCGGTCAGGGTTCGCCGCGGCGTCAAGAACCGCGAGGAAATCCCCGACTTCTCCGACCGCCAGGACGAGATCGGCAATCTGTCGATCGCCGTGCGCGACATGACCAACGCGCTCTACGCCCGCATCGAGGCGATCGAAAGTTTTGCCGCGGATGTCTCGCACGAGTTGAAGAACCCGCTTACCTCGCTGCGCAGCGCGGTGGAGACATTGCCGCTGGCCAGGAACGACAATTCGCGCAGCCGGCTGATGGATATCATCCAGCACGATGTGAGGCGGCTTGACCGTCTCATCACCGATATTTCCGATGCCTCCCGTCTCGATGCCGAGCTGGCGCGGGAAGATGCAGGAACCGTCGACCTCAAGAAGTTCATCACCGATCTGGTCGCCGTCTCGCGCGAGGCCACGCGCAACAAGAAGGCGGTCGAGATCGAATTCAAGGTCGCCAAACTGCCGCAGGGCGTGAAAGGCTACTTCGTCGTCGGTCATGATCTGAGGATCGGCCAGGTGATCACCAACCTGATCGAGAATGCCCGCTCGTTCGTTCCCGAGGAACGTGGCCACATCACCATATCGCTGGCGCGCGCCGGCAAGTTCAACATCGTCACCATCGACGACAATGGACCCGGTATCCGGGCCGATAACATCGACCGCATTTTCGAGCGGTTCTATACCGATCGGCCGGCCGGCGAGGCGTTCGGTCAGAACTCGGGCCTTGGCCTGTCGATATCCAGGCAGATCGTTGAAGCTCATGGCGGCACGCTGAGCGCCGAGAACATCCCGGGCACCAAGCCTGGCGAGATCAAGGGCGCGCGCTTCGTGGTGACGCTGCCGGCGGAAGGCTGACGGATGAATTCCAATCACGCCTGGTCCTATTGTGCAGCCTGAAAATATTCACGGCACCGCGATCCTGATAGGTGATCGCGGCATTCTCATCACCGGACCGTCCGGCTTGGGCAAGACGACGCTGGGGCTCGCCTTGATCGATCATTGCAGCCAGCGTGGGCTGTTTTCCCGGCTGATCGGCGATGACCAGCTCTATGCTGCAGATTGCGACGGGCGGCTGGTCTGCCGCGCACCAGCCAGCATAGCCGGCCTCGTCGAGGTCCCGGGATTCGGCCCCAAACCGATACGGTTCGAGCCAAGCTGCGTGATCGACCTCATTATCCGGCTGGTGCCAGCCGGCAAAATGGCCCGCTTCCAGGAAGACTGCTGCGAACTCGTTGTCGGCGTACCAGTGCCGCGCATCGATCTTGCCGGGCGCAATGTAGCGGCGGCCTTGCCGGCAGTGATGTCGCGCCTGTCGATTGCGCCTTTCCTGTGATCCGATTTCGATTTTTTGCTGCAATGCGTCAAATTGGCTTGGGCCGGCGCAATTTTGGGCTTGTCAACGGGCCTTGCGTCGACAAGATAGCGCTCCCGCCACCTGGAACGGTCGGCGAGCATAAAATGCGCCTGTGAAGCGGCGATGACGGGAGCCACCAAAGAATGATCGGACTCGTGCTTGTAACGCACGGTCAACTGGCCGCCGAGTTCCGCAATGCCGTGGAACATGTCGTTGGGCCACAAGACAATTTCGAGACCGTGGCGATCGGTGCCGACGACGATATGGAACAGCGCCGCCGCGACATTATCGAGGCAGTCGGTCGCGTCGATACGGGATCAGGCGTCATCGTTTTGACCGACATGTTCGGCGGCACGCCCTCTAACCTCGCCATTTCCGTGATGGAATCCGGGCGTATCGAGGTCATTGCCGGCATGAACCTGCCGATGCTGATCAAGCTGTCCAGCGTTCGCAAGGGCGACAACATGACGGCCGCGCTGGATGAGGCGCAGGCTGCCGGCCGCAAATACATCAATGTCGCCAGTCAACTCCTGAGCAGCAAATGAGCGCGCTGTTGCCGGAAAAGGACAAGATCGTTCGCGACTTTCCAATCGTCAACCAGCGCGGCCTGCATGCGCGCGCCTCGGCCAAGTTCGTTCAAATCGCCAGCGGCTTCAACGCCACGGTCCAGGTCGAGAAGGACGGCGTCAAGGTCGGCGGCACCTCGATCATGGGCCTGATGATGCTGGCGGCGAGCCCCGGTTATTCGATACGCGTCACCGCCACCGGCCCGGAGGCCGAAGAGGTCATCGATGCGCTGGAGCAACTGGTTGCTTCCCGTTTCGGCGAGGAGTGCTGACGGCTTCGCCGACGGCACCTGCTACGGCATGTTCGGTGCAACCTTGCGGCGGTGAAGGAAATCGCATTTTTGCGCGACCGTCGCGTATTTTGTTCTTGCTTTGTGCCGGCAGCTATGCTACTAATTTCGCTATGGTGCCAATTGGCCCCGAAGACCCGCCCGCCGAGGCGGGTTTTTGTTTCCGGCTTTGAAAGTGTTGCCGATCTGAGGTCTGAGGGACGGCCACCTTGGACAGCACCCCTTCTGCGCGCTCTCATGGCCGCCGCCGCTGAAGACATGCACGGATAAAGATTTCTTTATATCCCATTGTCGTCCGACTCCCGATCTGCTAGTCAGGCCGGCACCTCGCGCCCTCCGACACGCTTTCGGGGCGGGCGCGTCCCGCAATCAATTCGCATCGGAGCACTGCCATGACGGGTAGCAAGGACTATGTGGTCGCAGACATCGCGCTTGCCGGCTGGGGCCGCAAGGAGATCGAGATCGCCGAAACCGAAATGCCGGGCCTGATGGCCTGCCGCGAAGAATTCGGCGACAAGAAGCCGCTCAAGGGCGCGCGCATCACCGGCTCGCTGCACATGACCATCCAGACGGCGGTGCTGATCGAAACGCTTAAGGCGCTCGGCGCCGATATCCGCTGGGCTTCCTGCAATATCTTCTCGACCCAGGACCACGCTGCCGCGGCCATTGCCGAGGCCGGAATTCCGGTGTTTGCCGTCAAGGGCGAGACGCTGGAGGATTATTGGGTCTACACCGACAAGATCTTCCAGTGGGCCGATGGCGGCACCTCCAACATGATCCTCGACGACGGTGGCGATGCCACCATGTACATCCTGATCGGCGCCCGCGCCGAGGCCGGCGAGGATGTGCTGTCCAATCCGGGCAGCGAAGAGGAAGAGATCCTGTTTGCCCAGATCAAGAAGCGCATGCAGGCATCGCCCGGCTTCTTCACCAAGCAGAAGGAAGCGATCCGCGGCGTTACCGAAGAGACGACGACCGGCGTCAACCGGCTCTATCAGTTGCAGAAAAAAGGCCTGCTGCCGTTCCCGGCGATCAACGTCAATGATTCCGTCACCAAGTCGAAATTCGACAACAAATATGGCTGCAAGGAATCGCTTGTCGACGGCATTCGCCGCGGCACCGACACGATGATGGCCGGCAAGGTCGCGGTTGTCTGCGGCTATGGCGACGTCGGCAAAGGCTCGTCGGCTTCGCTCAAGGGCGCCGGCGCCCGCGTCAAGGTCACCGAGGTCGATCCGATCTGCGCGCTGCAGGCGGCGATGGACGGTTTCGAGGTGGTCACGCTCGAAGACGCAGCGCCGACGGCCGACATCGTCATCACCACCACCGGCAACAAGGACGTCGTTACCCTCGACCACATGCGCCTGATGAAGGACATGGTGATCGTCGGCAACATCGGTCACTTCGACAACGAGATCCAGGTGGCGTCGCTGCGCAACCTGAAATGGACCAACATCAAGCCTCAGGTGGATATGATCACCTTCCCGGATGGCAAGCGGATGATCCTTTTGTCGGAAGGCCGCCTGCTCAACCTCGGCAACGCTACCGGCCACCCGAGCTTCGTCATGTCGGCGTCCTTCACCAACCAGGTGTTGGCCCAGATCGAGCTGTACACCAAGCCCGGCCAGTACGAGAACCAGGTCTACGTCCTGCCGAAGCATCTCGACGAAAAGGTCGCGCGCCTGCATCTCGACAAGCTCGGTGCCCGCTTGACCGAACTGTCCGGCGAACAGGCCGCCTATATCGGCGTCACTCCGCACGGACCGTTCAAGCCGGAACACTACCGCTATTAGCCACGGCGAAACTTGCCACTAGATATTGAAGCCGGGCGATTGACTTTTCGCCCGGCTTTATTTTTGCGCTGATTGATTCTTCACGCCGATTCGCGCAAGCGCTATGGTGCTGATTCGCGGTCCGGGGACGAGGCCCGGGCGCACGCATCAGGGCGGTCTTGCATTCAGGCGGCGAAGAGGACCAAGACATGCCGGGGGATAACCCGCCTTGCGCGGGACAGGCCGTTTCCGGCGGCCATAGCGATTCGATCACGGGCTCCGCTGCCAGAGGCGGCAGCCTTCTATGGCGCGCCGGCAGCCGTGTCGGGGTGCTGCTTGCTTCTTCCGCGCTGGTTGGTCCGCTGCTTGGCTTTACTGCACATGCCCAAACCCGCGTGGCGCAAAAGGCCGGGCTGTCGGTCAGCACGGTCGAGGTCATGCAACTCGCCATGTTCGTCGGCGTCATGGGGGCGGCATTGCTGTCGGCCATCTTTCTGATCCGCGAACGGGCGCGCACCGCGGCGGAAAATGCCGAGCTCAGGACCCGTATCGCCGACGTCAATGCCGCGCTGCAGCGCTCGGAGGCGCTGCTCCATTCCCGCGATCAGCGCGTGGTGGTATGGGCGGCCGAGAACAAGAAGCCCGAGCTTGTCGGGACATTGCCGATCGAGAGCGGCGCGCCGGAGGACCGGGCGGCCTTCCTGGCTTTCGGCCGCTGGCTGATGCCGCGTTCGGCGGCCGCACTCGAACATGCCGTCGCGGCACTGCGGGACAAGGCAAAGCCGTTCGATCTGGTCATCGAATCGCAGGCCGGCCAGCCGCTCGAGGTTCACGGCCGCAAGAGTGCGGCGCATGTGCTGGTTCGCTTCGTCTCGCTTTCGGAGACACAGCGAAGCCAGGCCAGGCTGAAGATCGAGAACCAGCGCTTAGCTGCCGACCATGAGACGCTGATCGGTCTTCTGGATGCGCTCAAGATGCCGTCATGGCTGCGTACTGTCGACGGGCGGCTGAAATGGGTCAACCGCGCGTATGCCGAAGCGGTCGAGGCCGAGAATGCCGAAGCGGCGGTCCGCGATGGCAAGGAATTCCTCGGCGGCCAGGCGCGCGACACGATCGCTGCGCAGCACAAGTCGCGCGCGGTCTTTGAACAGACGCTCTCCACGGTCATCGAAGGCGATCGCCGTATGTTTGCCGTGACCGATTTTGCCGGGGCGGATGGTTCGGCTGGTCTTGCCTGCGACATCAGCGCTATCGAGGCCATTCGCGCCGAATATGAGCGGACCATGCAGAGCCACGCCGACACGCTCGATCAGCTCAACACCGCCGTGGCGATTTTCGACACCGACGAGAAATTGCGGTTTTTCAATCAGGCGTTCCAGAAACTATGGGGCCTCGACAGCGGCTTCCTGCACAGCGCGCCGGACAACGCCTTGCTGCTCGATCGCCTGCGCAGCGAAGGCAAGATCGCCGAGCAGCCCGAATGGCGGCGCTGGAAAGAGAGCCTGCTCGGCGCTTACCGCGCGGTTGAATCGCAGGAGCATTGGTGGCATCTGCCGGACGGCAAGACCATTCGCGTCGTCGCCAATCCGCAGCCCAAGGGCGGCGTCACCTGGGTGTTCGAGAACCTGACCGAGAAGATGGACCTTGAAAGCCGCTACCAGACCGCCGTCCGGGTCCAGGGCGAGACGCTCGACAACCTCGCCGAAGGCGTCGCTGTGTTCGGCCCCGACGGCAGGCTGAGACTGTCGAACCCGGCGTTCGCGGCATTGTGGGGGCTGGATGCCGATGCCTCAAAACCCAACGTCCATGTCTCGACGATCCGCGACCTTTGCGACCGCCGTGCCGTCGACAGTCCGTGGGGCGGGTTCGTTGCCGCCATCACCGGCTTCGACGACGAGCGCCGCGACCGCCACGGCCAAACCGAATTGAACAACGGCACCGTTTTGCGCTACGCCGTCATCCCTTTGCCCAACGGCCAGGTGATGATGACCTTCGTCGACGTTACCGACAGCGTTAATGTCGAGCGGGCGCTGAAGGACAAGAATGAGGCGCTGCAAAAGTCCGACCAGATCAAGAACGAATTCGTGCAGCACGTCTCCTATGAGCTGCGCTCGCCACTCACCAACATCATCGGCTTTACCGAGCTTCTTTCACTGCCGTCGACTGGTCCGCTGAACCAGAAGCAACGCGAATATATCGGGCATGTCGGCTCGTCCTCCTCGGTCCTGCTCACCATCGTCAACGACATCCTCGACCTGGCGACGGTGGATGCCGGCATCATGGAACTCGACATTTCCGAAGTTCACATCGATCGAACCATTACGGCTGCCGCCGAACTGGTCGCCGACCGGCTGGAGGAACATGCAATCAAGCTCAGGATCGACGCGGCGGCCGCGCCGAAAACCTTCCACGGCGACGAGATCCGCGTCCGCCAGATCCTCTTCAATCTGCTCAGCAATGCCGCCAATTACGCGCCGGAGGCGAGCACCATAACGCTCGCCTGCCGCCAACTTGCCGACGGCGTGGAATTTTCCGTTCACGATGACGGCCCCGGCATGCCGCCGGACCTGCTTGACTCAGTGTTCCGGCGCTTCGAGCCGCGCACCAATGGCGGCCGCCGCCGTGGCGCCGGGCTCGGCCTGTCGATCGTCAAGAGCTTTGTCGAACTGCATGGCGGCAGCGTCCGCATCGAGACCGGCAGGGATAAGGGCACCACGGTTGTTTGCGCCTTTCCCGACACGCCGTCCGGCATCCGCGCGGCGGCCGAGTAGCGCGTTCGATGGCGGTATTGGTGCTGGAGCGTTTTCTCGCCGACGAGGCTGCGACGGCAAGGTTCGGCGAGGATCTCGCCATGTCGCTGCGCGTTGGCGACGTGCTCGCCCTCAAGGGCGATCTCGGCGCCGGCAAATCGACCTTGGCACGGGCGCTGATCAGGGCACTGGCCGACGATGCCGGGCTCGACGTGCCGAGCCCGACCTTCACGCTGGTCCAGAGCTACGACACGCGTGTGCCGGTTCATCATTTCGATCTCTACCGCTTGGGCACGGCATCCGAGCTGGACGAGCTGGGCTTCTACGAGGCGCTGACGCAAGGCGCCGCGCTGGTCGAATGGCCGGAGCGGGCAGAGGCATATCTGCCGAAAACCTCGGTGCTGGTCGAACTTCTCCAGCAGGGCGACGGCCGACTGGCGAGACTATCGGGAGAGGGCGCCGCCTTCGAGCGCGCGGCGCGATCGCTGGCAATGCGCGATTTTCTCGGGCAGGCCGGTTGGGGCGAAGCGCAGCGACGGTATTTCATCGGTGATGCCTCGGCTCGCTCCTACGAGATCGTCACGCTCGCCGGATTTCCGCCGCGCGTGCTGATGAACTCGCCAAGGCTGGTGCTCGGACCGCCAGTCCGCGACGGCAAACCCTATGCCGAGATCGCTCACACCGCGCAATCTGTTTCGGCGTTCGTCGCCATCGACCGGGCCTTGCGGGCCGGCGGCGTCAGCGTCCCGGAAATCCATGCCCAGGATCTCGAGCAGGGTTTTCTCCTGCTGGAGCATCTCGGTTCCCAAGGCTTCCTCGACAAGCGCGGCCAGCCGGTGGCTGCGCGTTATGCGGCGGCGGCCGAACTGCTTGCCATGATGCACGGCAAAACATGGCCGGCCTGCATGCAGGCCGGCCCCGGCGTCTTCCACGAGGTGCCGCCTTTCGACCGCGACGCCATGATGATCGAGGCCGAATTGCTGGTCGACTGGTATGCCCCGGCGATATCAGGCGCTCCGCCTAGCGAGGCGCTGCGCGCCGGTTACCGCGGCGAATGGAGTGCGGTGCTCGATCGGCTGGAGGGGCGCGAATACACGCTGATGCTGCGCGATTTCCATTCACCCAACCTGATCTGGCGCGCTGACCGTTCCGGTCACGATCGCCTCGGCGTCGTCGATGTCCAGGATGCGCTGATCGGTCCGTCAGCCTACGACGTCGCCTCGCTCGCCATGGACGCGCGCGTCACCATCTCACCTGAAATCGAAAAGCACACGCTCGCCGCCTACATCGCCGCGCGACGTGCTGCCGGTGCCTTCGATGAGAACGAATTCCGCGAAACCTATGCAATCATGGCCGCACAGCGCAATTCCAAGATCCTCGGCATCTTCGTGCGGCTCGAAAAACGCGACGGCAAGCCTTATTATCTGAAGCATCTGCCGCGCATCCGCGACTATCTTCGCCGGGCACTGGCGCATCCGGCGCTGGCCGGGCTGCAGGATTTCTACATCGCCCACGGCTTCCTGGAGGAACGCTCGATTTGACGGCTAAGGATTTGGGCCTGAAGGCGGCGGATGAGCAGCCGATGCCGACGACCGCCATGGTGCTCGCCGCCGGGCTCGGCAAGCGCATGCGGCCGATCACCGACACCATGCCGAAGCCGCTGGTCAAGGTCGCCGGCAAGACATTGCTCGACTGGGGGCTGGACTGCCTAGCCGGAGCCGGCGTCGCCAAGGCCGTCGTCAACGTCCATTACCTCCCGCAACAGATCGTGGACCATGTAGCCCGCCGCAGTGCGCCGAGAATCGTCATCTCGGATGAGAGTAGGGGCTTGCTTGACTCCGCCGGTGGTATCGTCAAGGCATTGCCCAGGTTAGGGGCGCCCTTCTATGTGCTCAACGCCGACACCTTCTGGATCGACAGCGGCGTTTCCAGTCTCAGGCGACTTGCCCTTGCATGGGAGGGCGCGACAATGGACATTCTGCTGATGCTTGCGGATCTCCAGTCGGCAACCGGACATAGCGGCGGCACCGATTTCCTGATGGCGCCGGACGGCGCCTTGCGGCGTGCGAACAACGATCCGGCCGGCCTGATCTATGCCGGCGCCGCAATCGTCCATCCGCGCATCTTCAAGGATGCGCCGGCCGGTCCACACTCTCTCAACGCCTATTTCGATGCGGCAATCGCCGCCGGCCGCCTGTTCGGCATGAAAATGCAGGGCCACTGGATTACTGTCGGCACACCTGACGCGATCCCGCGGGCGGAAGCAGCGGTCGCCGCCGCGCTTGCCGGCACGCCCAATGCTGTCGGTGAGGCACCCGGCGCTCTTACCGAGTCGAAATGAGCGGCTCCCGCCGCGTTTTCTCGATCCCGCCCGGAGCGCCGTTCCTGCCGACGCTGGCCGAGGCGCTGCTTGCGGGGCGCTTGGTTCCCGGCTTCGCCTATGACGGCGATCCGCTGGCGCTGGCCGATCTCACCATCTATGTGCCGACGCGCCGTGCGGCGCGGGCGCTTCGCGGCGTCTTCGTCGATGCTCTCTCGCGCTCGGGAAGCCGCTCGGCGATCCTGCCGGTCATCCGCCCGCTTGGTGAGTTCGATGAGGATGAAGCCGCCTTCGAGGCAGGAGGTTCGGTCGCCATCGACCTTGCGCCGCCGATCGCCGTGGTCGAGCGTCTTCTGCTGCTTGCGCCGCTGGTGCGGGCGTGGAAACGCCGCCTGCCGGCACATGTCGCGGCATTGTTCGACGAGGAGATCGTCATACCGGCCTCCGCCGCCGACGCCATCTGGCTGGCGCGCGACCTTGCACGCCTGATGGATGAGATCGACACCGAAGGCACGGATTGGGCAAGGCTCGCCGACCTTGTAACCGGCAATCTTGCAGGCTGGTGGCAGGTGACACTCGACTTCCTGACCATCGTGACGGAGAACTGGCCGAACCTGCTCGAGGAACGCCATCGTTCCAATCCGGCCGCGCATCGTAATGCCCTGATAAGGCTGGAGGCGGCGCGGCTGAAGCGTAATCCGCCAGCCGGACCGGTGATCGCCGCCGGGTCCACCGGCTCCATTCCCGCCACGGCCGAGCTGCTTGCCGTGATCGCCGGTCTGCCCAATGGCGCCGTTGTGCTGCCCGGGCTCGACCGGGCATTGGACGAGCCATCCTTTGCCGCGATCACCACACCGGGCGCGCGGCCAGCCGTGCTTGGCCACCCGCAATACGGCCTGGCAAAGTTGATCGGCAAGATCGGCGTGCCGCGCGCCGATGTCGAGGAGATTGCTGTTGCGCCGCGACCGCTTGCGCTGCGCGCCGCACTTGTCGGCGAAGCGCTGCGCCCGGCGGAGACCACCGAGCTCTGGGCCGAGACGCGCGCCCGCTTTAGGGCCGGCGATATTGCCGAGGCCTTCGCCGAGGTGACGCTTCTCGAAGCCGCCAGCGAACGCGACGAAGCCGTGGCGATCGCCGTCGCGCTCAAACAGGCTGTCGAACGGCCCGGCCAGCGCGCCGCACTCGTCACCGGCGACCGCGCTCTGGCGCGGCGCGTCTCAGTCGAGCTGCTGCGCTTCGGCGTTGCCGCCGACGATTCCGGCGGCACGCCGCTGATCAACACACCAGCCGCCAGCCTGCTCAGGCTGGCGCTTCAGGCAGCCTTCCGCCCGGGCGACCCCGTTGCCCTGCTGTCGCTGCTCAAGCATCCCCTGCTTGGCCTCGGCCTGGAGCGGGCAAGCGTGCGCCATGCGGCCGAAATCGTCGAACTTGTGGCGCTGCGCGGTGGCACAGGGCGTCCGGACGTGGCGTCGCTGCCGCAGCTCTTCGACACCCGGCTCCTCGAATTCGACGGCAGCGGCAATCGCCGCCCACCCTTCTGGTGGCCGCGGCTTTCGGTCAGGCGCATCGAACAGGCGCGCGACCTGCTGATCCGGCTAACGGCCGCGCTGGCGCCGCTGGTTGCTTTTCGCGGCGACGAGAATGCCGATCTTGCCACCCTTGTGCGCGCCAGCGTCGTTGCGCTCGAAAGTCTCGGCCGCGCCGCTGACGGCAGCCCGAGCGAACTCTATGCGGGCGATGCCGGCGAAAAGCTCGCCGAGCTCTTGCGCGAGCTGGTCGCGGCCTCGGTGTCGTTCTCCTTCGCCGCTGACGAATGGCCTGACGTGATGGAGGCGCTGATCGCGCCCGAGACGGTCAAGCCGGCGCAGGGCACCGACAGGAACATCGCCATCTGGGGTGTGCTGGAAGCGCGGCTTCAGGATGTCGACACGCTGGTCGTCGGCGGGCTCAACGAAGGCGTGTGGCCGCGCAAGCCGGAGAGCGACCGCTTCATGTCGCGGCTGATGAAGACCGGCATCGATCTTGAACCGCCCGAGCGGCGCATCGGCCTTGCCGCCCATGATTTCCAGATGGCCATGGGCGCCAAAAAAGTGGTGCTGGCTCGCTCCGGCCGCTCCGGCGATGCACCGTCGGTACCTTCGCGCTGGCTGCAGCGCATCCTTACATTCGTCGGCGAGGACCACGCTGCTGCACTTCGCCGGCGCGGCGACGAACTGCTTGCCTGGGCGCGTGTGCTCGATGCCGGCGAAAAGCAGGACTTTGCGCCGCGGCCGCAGCCGAAACCGCCGCTCGCCGCGCGGCCGCACCACTTCTCGGTCACCGAGATCGAAACGCTGCGCCGCGATCCCTATGCGGTCTATGCCAGAAGGATACTCGGCCTGATGCCGCTCGATCCGGTCATTCGCGATCCGGGCGCTGCCGAGCGTGGCACGCTGTTTCACGCAATTCTGCACCTCTTCTCGGCGAGGGTGGCCGACCCGCGCGCGCCGGAGGCGCTGGACGGGCTCATCGCCGCAGGCCGCTCCTGCTTTGCCGAGGCGGCGCTGCCGGCCGATGTCGAGGCGGTGTGGTGGCCACGCTTCGAAAAGCTTGCCGTCGGCATCATCGAATGGGAGCGCGGCCGGGCCGCAGCCGTGGCACGGCGGTACGCCGAGGAACGCGCCGAAAAGACCGGTGTGGGCCGATCCGGTGTGACCCTGTCCGGCTATGCCGATCGCATCGATCTGCTGGCCGGCGGCATGGCCGACATCCTCGATTACAAGACCGGCTCCTCGCCATCCAAAGCACAGGCGCACACGCTGCTCGCGCCGCAACTGGCACTCGAGGGCGCGCTGCTCAGGCGCGGCGCTTTCAAGGAGCTTGGCGCATGCGAGCCGTCGCAACTGGCCTTCGTGCGGCTGAGGCCGAATGGCGAAGTGTTCGAGGAATCCATCCTCGAATACAACCGCAAGCCGCGAACCGCCGCCGATCTCGCCGAAGAAGCGTGGGCGCGGCTGGAAAAACTGCTGATCCACTACGCCGACCCGGCGACCGGCTATCTGTCGCGGGCGCTGCCGTTCCGCGAGGGCGAGACCGACGGCGACTACGACCATCTCGCCCGCGTGCTCGAATGGTCCGCCGGCGGCGACGCCGATGACGAGGGAGGGGAGGCATGAAAAAGGCCTACCCCATTCCAAGCGACACTGCCGCGAGCCAGGCAAGCGCGTCCGACCCGCGCAATTCCGCCTGGGTGTCGGCCAATGCCGGATCGGGCAAGACCCATGTACTCGCCCAGCGCGTTATCCGGCTGTTGCTGCGCGGCACCGATCCGTCCAAGATCCTGTGCCTGACCTATACGCGTGCCGCCGCCGCCAACATGTCGAACCGGGTGTTTTCGACGCTGTCGCAATGGACGGCCCTGGGCGATGCCGAGCTCTCGACACGGATAGAGGCGCTGGACGGCCGCCAGCCCGACCGCGAAACCATGCGCCGGGCGCGGCGGTTGTTTGCCGAGGCGCTGGAAACACCGGGCGGGCTGAAGATCCAGACCATCCACGCCTTCTGCGAATCGGTGCTGCATCAGTTCCCGCTGGAAGCCAATATCCCTGCGCATTTCGAAATGCTCGATCCGCAAATGGAGGCTTCGCTGTTTGCCGCCGCCCGCCGCGACATGATTTCGGGCGGCGTTGCAGGCGATGCGGCATTGTCCGAGGCCTTCGCCACCGTGCTGGAGCGCGGCGGCGAGCATGGGCTCGACGCACTGCTGGCCGAGATCGTGCGCAAGCGCGATGGTTTGCGTGCGTTCATCGCCGCGGCCGGCGGCGATGGTTTTCAGGCGCTGTTCGACGAGTTCCATTTCCGCGCCGGCCAGACGGCCGAAGGTATAGCCGCCTCGGTCTGGCCGCTGCCCGGCTTCCTGCCGGATTATCTCGTCACCTTTTCACGGGCAGCCGAGGCCGCCGATGCGCGCATCGTGCTGAACAATCTGCTGCCATACGCCCGCCTTGCCTTTGCCGAGGAGGATCCGGTACGTCGCCTGAATTTGCTCTCCAAGGCTTTCCTGAGGGCCGACGGCGAGCCTTACGATCCGGCAAAGACGTTTAAGAGGGCATTGCTGGACCGGTTGCCCGATCTTGCTGAACGATATCTGGCGGCGGTCGACGCCATTCTCGAAATCTCCGACCGGCTGGCCTTGTTCAGGATGCTGGAAGGCACGCGTGCGGCGCTGACCATCGCCGACTGGCTGATCGCCCGCTACGAGCAATTGAAGCGCGCGCGCGGCTTCCTCGACTTCAACGACCTGATCACCCGCACGGTCCATCTACTGGCGCGGCCCGACGCCGGCCCATGGGTGCAGTACAAGCTCGACCAGGGCATCGACCACATCCTCCTCGACGAGGCGCAGGACACCAGTCCCGACCAGTGGGAGGTAGTCAAGCGGCTGGCGGAGGAGTTCTTTGCCGGGCTCGGCGCACGCGACGCCGTCCACCGCACCATCTTTGCGGTCGGCGACGAAAAGCAGTCGATCTATTCCTTCCAGGGAGCCGCCCCGGACTCCTTTGCCGACAGCCGGCTTTTGTTTGCCGGCAAAGTCAGATCCGCCGCCGCCGCCTTCGCCGATCTCAAGCTAACCTGGTCGTTTCGCTCGACCGACGACGTGCTTGCGGCGGTGGATCGTGTCTTTGCTGACCCGAACGTGCGGCGCGGCATCAGCCACGATCCCGATCCGCTCGACCACAAGGCGATCCGCAACGATGCGCCGGGCTATGTCGACGTCTGGCCCTCGCTCGGCGCCGACATCGTCGACGAACCGGACGACTGGACGCAAGCGGTGGATCACGCCCACGCACCGGCGGTGCGCGTTGCCGAAAACGTTGCAGCGACCATTGCCGGCTGGATCGGCGGCGGCGAGGTCATCGAAGGGCGTGGCAAGAAACTCCGGCCCGGCGACGTGCTGGTGCTGGTGCGCAAGCGCGACCGCTTCGTCCATGCGCTGACACGGGCGTTGAAGCGCCGCCACATCCCGGTGGCCGGCGCCGACCGGCTCAGCCTGCCTGGCCATATCGCGGTGAAGGACCTGATCGCACTCGGTCACTTTCTCATCCAGCCCGAGGACGATCTGTCGCTGGCCGCCGTGCTGCGCAGCCCGATCTTCGATGTCTCGGAAGAGCAGCTTTTCGCGCTTGCTGCGGAGAGGCCATCGAGCGTCTCGCTGATCGCCTCGCTGCGCCGGCATGCCGGCGAAAGCGAGGCGTTGGCCGCCGTCGTCAGCCGGCTCGGCACATGGTCGAACGAGGCCGCATTCAAGCCGGTGTTCGAATTCTATGCTGCAGCTCTCGCCCGCGACGGCCTGCGCAAGAAGATGATCGCGCGGCTCGGGCCGGAGGCCGGCGACGTCCTCGACGAATTCCTGAATTTCTGCCTGGCCGAGGAGCGGACCGGCCTGCCGGGACTGGAATCCTTCCTGTCGACTTTGGAAAACGCCGGCCCCGAGATCAAGCGCGAAATGGACCAGACCCGCGACGAGGTTCGCGTCATGACCGTGCATGCCGCCAAAGGCCTGGAGGCGCCGGTGGTATTCCTTGTTGATGGCGGCTCCGCGCCGTTCAGCGACCAGCATCTGCCGAGATTGATGCCGTTCGAAGGCTCGGGCGACTGCTGGGAGGGCAAGGGCTATCTCTGGCGTTCGGCCAGCGATGTCGCAAATGGGTTTTCACGCGCCGCATCGGCCCGCGCCCGCGAGCTCGCCGACGACGAATACCGCCGGCTGCTCTATGTCGGCATGACCCGCGCCGAGGATCGGCTGATCGTCTGCGGCTACCATGGCAAACGGGCGCCGAATACCGGTACCTGGCATTCGATCGTCAGCCGCGCACTGGTCGGTGCCGCGGAGAGCGAAGAACGCCGGCATCCCGCCACTGGCGAGACCGTGCATCGTTTCCAGGTGACGAAACTGCCGCCCATGCCACTGGCGGCAGTGAATGAGGCACGACAGGCGGAACGCTTTGCGCCATTGCCGGAAACCCTGTTCCGGCCTCTGCCGCCCTTCGAGGAATTGCCGCGGCCGCTCTCGCCGTCCGGCGCCTCGGTGCTGATCGACGAGGCGCGGCAAGCGGTGGCCGACACGCGTTCGCCGGTGCTGGATGCCGACGCCGAGCCCGGTTTTGCCGTCATGCGCGGGCTGGCGCTGCACAAATTGCTGCAGATGCTGCCCGGCATCGCCGAGGGAAAACGCCGGGATGCCGCCGAACGCTATCTGGCAAGAGCCGGCGCGGCATGGCCCGACGACAAGCACGACAAGGCCTTGGCTGGCGTTTTCAGAATTCTTGCCGACAGCCGCTTCGCGCCGCTGTTTGCGCCAAACTCGCGCGCCGAAGTCGCCATCATGGGCAGCCTGGAGGTAAGGGGCAAACTGCGCTCGATTTCCGGCAAGATCGACCGGTTGGCAGTAACGCCGGACAAGGTTTCGATCGTCGACTACAAGACCAATCGGCCAGCGCCAGCTACGCTCGCCGAAGTGCCGCAAGCCTATGTTCTGCAGCTCGCACTCTATCGCGCGCTGCTTCAGCCGCTCTATCCGGGACGCGAGGTCTCGGCGGCGCTGCTGTTCACCGAGGTGCCGCGGCTGATCGAGCTGCCGGCAGCGGCCATGGACGACGCGCTTGCTAGACTCACGGGAGCGTGACACAACACTTGCTTGAAGACGGACACGATCACCACCACATTTGGTGGGACGAATAAATCGAAAGGATCTCAGCATGGCCACCGTCAAGGTCGACAAGAGCAATTTCCAGGCCGACGTGCTCAACGCCAAGGAGCCGGTCGTGGTCGATTTCTGGGCGGAATGGTGCGGCCCGTGCAAGATGATCGCCCCGGCGCTCGAGGACATCGCCATCGAACTCGGCAGCAAGATAAAGATCGCCAAGCTCAACATAGACGAGAATCCTGAGCTGGCCGCGCAGTTCGGCGTGCGCTCGATCCCGACGCTGATGATCTTCAAGGGCGGCGAAGTCGCCGACATGAAGGTCGGTGCTGCGCCGAAAACGGCATTGTCGCACTGGATCAACGGCAGCCTCGCCTGATCCGATCAAAATTTTGCAGAAAAGCCCGGCCTCGCGCCGGGCTTTCTTGTGGCGTCACCGATCCGCAGATCTGGCACTCGCCACTTGCAGTCTCATGCTCTTGTCTGGCTTAAAGCAGGAGAAGCGATATGACCGGATCCGCCAAGGCCACCGTCTTCATCGACAATGAGCGCGTCATCGTCACCGAATACCGCTTCGCCCCGGGAGACAACACCGGCTGGCATCGCCATGGCCACGACTATGTGATCGTGCCGTTGACCGACGGCAAGGTGAAGCTCCTGACCAAGGATGGCGAATCCTTTGCCGAGATGAAGCAGGGCGCGCCGTATTTCCGCAATGAGGGCGTCGAACATGACGTCATCAGCGCAAACGATGGCGAATTCGCCTTCATCGAGGTCGAGCTGAAGTAGTCCACCAACCATCGGCTGCGCCGCTACAATTGTCCGGCGAGGCGCGATCACCAATCCGCGATACGATCGCCGCCGACGAATTGTGCGCTTTTCTCAGTATATTCGAACAGTTCTATCTTCACGCCGTTGGGGTCGCGGATCCAAGCCTGGTAGGTGTCATCGCACGCGCGTTTCTTGGAAGTGACATCAACCCCCTTTGACCTCAGATGGGCGATCGCGGCGTCGATGTTTTCCACTTCGAGGCAGAAGTGGTTGATCTGGTTCAAGTCGCCATAGCTGGCGCCGTCTTTCTGGAACACCTCGACATGGCTACGGCTGCCGCAATTGAGGTAGAAGCCGAAAATCTTCCCGTCGCGCAGGAAATTGAACTGGGTGTCCATGCCGAGGACGTCCCGATAGAAGCTTCGCGTCATCTCCAGGTCATTCGCGAAAATGCAAACGTGTGCGAGCTGCTTTACCTTGATCATGATTGGCTCCTCGCGGTGGTATGACAAGTTTGGCGTCACCGTGGCCCGGCTGAAGCACGCCTCAAACCGGCGGCGTGCCGTTTTCGGCCAACACCGCGCCGGCCAGGTAAAGTGACCCGCCGATCAGGATGCGCGGCGGCGGTCCGTCCCACGTGTCGCGCAGCAGCATCAGCGCATTGGCGACGGAACTGACCGGTTCGGCCGACAGGCCGGCCTCGATGGCGCGGGTCGCCAGCTCGTCGTTCGGCACGCCCGCGTCGCTCAGGCTCACCGGCACGGTGTAGACATGCCGGACCAGCCCTTTGAAGGCGCGGAAATAGCCGCTCTGGTCCTTGGTGTTGATCATGCCCGAGATCAGGAACAGCGGACGCGGGTTCTTTTCCTCCTGCTCGGCCAGCGCCTCGGCGACGACCACGCCAGCGCCGGGATTGTGGCCGCCGTCGAGCCAGATGTCGGCGCCCTTCGGCGCCAGTTCGCTCAGCCGTCCTTGCGGCAGCTTTTGCATGCGGCCCGGCCAGGCAACATTCGCCATCGCCTTCTCGGCAGCGCGGTGGCTGATCTCGAAGCCCGCCGCCTTGACCGCCGCGATCGCCGCCGCCGCATTGGCGAATTGATGGCGCCCCGGCAGGCGCGGCGGCGGCAGGTCCATCAATCCGTCTTCGTCCTGATAGACCATGCGGCCGTTTTCCTCATAGGCAAGGAAATCCTGGCCATAGACGAAGGCGGGGCAGTCGAGCCGCTCGGCGGTTTCGATGAGCACCTGCTGCGCCGTCTCGCTTTCCTGCGCGCCGATGACGACCGGGCATCCGCGCTTGATGATGCCGGCCTTTTCGGCGGCGATCAGCTCGACGCGGTCGCCGAGATAGGCTTCGTGGTCGAGCGACACCGGCATGATCACCGACACGGCCGGCTCGGCGATGACATTGGTGGCGTCGAAGCGGCCGCCAAGGCCAACCTCGAGGATGACGGCATCGGCCGGATGTTCGGAAAACAGCAGGAAGGTGACGGCGGTGAGGATTTCGAAGACGGTGATCTTCTGGCCTTGATTGGCTTTGGCGACGCAGGCGATGGCTTCGGCGAAGACCTTGTCGTCCACCAGCCTGCCGCCGCCATCTGCGGCCAGCCGGTAGCGCTCGTGCCAGTTCACAAGATGTGGCGAGGTGTGGACGTGGACGCGGTAGCCGGCGGCTTCGAGCAGCGCCCGTGAAAAAGCAGCACAGGAGCCCTTGCCGTTGGTGCCGGCGATGTGGATGACCGGCGGCAGCTGGTCCTGCGGATTGCCGAGCCGCTCGAGCAGCCGCGAAATGCGGTCGAGCGAAAGGTCGAAGCCCTTCGGGTGAAGCGCCATCAGGCTTTCGATTTCGCGGTCGGCGGCAAGCGTGGTCATGGCGAATCCTAGGCGCGCCACGGACGACGCGCAATCGCAGTTCGTGGCGAATGCGTCAGGCGTGCGGCCGGGCTTCGGCCGGAATCACCGACGGCGGCAAGATTTCCGGTTCCTGAGATTTTTGCTCCTCCGGCAGCTTGAGCAGCATTCTCAGCAGCCGTGCAATGGTCTGGCGCATCTCCAGCCGTGACACCACCATGTCGACCATGCCGTGTTCCATCAGATATTCGGCGCGCTGGAAGCCGTCAGGCAGCTTTTCGCGGATGGTCTGCTCGATGACGCGCGGGCCGGCAAAGCCGATCAGGGCGCCGGGCTCGGCAATATGCACGTCGCCCAGCATGGCATAGGAGGCGGTGACGCCGCCGGTCGTCGGGTTGGTCAGGACGACGATGTAGGGCAGGCCGGCCTCCTTCAGCCTGTCGACGCCGACCGTGGTCCGTGGCAACTGCATCAGCGACAGGATGCCTTCCTGCATACGGGCGCCGCCGGAGGCCGCAAACAGGATCAGCGGCCGCTTGCGCTGCAAGGCGACCTCGAAACCATGCACGATGGCGTCACCTGCCGCCATGCCGAGCGAGCCGCCCATGAAGGCAAAATCCTGCACCGTCACCACCACCGGCACGCCCTCGACCGTGCCCAGCGCATTGATGATGGCGTCTTCCATGCCGGTCTTGGCCTTGGCATCCCTAAGCCGGTCTACGTAGCGCTTCTCGTCGCGGAACTTGAGCGGATCCTGAACGACCTTGGGGTTTTCCAGCGTCTCGTATTTGCCGTCGTCGAGGAAGAATTTCAGCCGTTCCTTGGCTGATATCTTCATATGGTGGCCGGAGGACGGGATGACGAACTGGTTCTGCTCCAGATCCTTATGGAACACCATTTCGCCGGTCTCGGGATCCTTGATCCACAGGTTTTCCGGCATGTCGGTGCGGCGGCCGAGCATCGAATTGATCTTCGGGCGGACGTAATTGGTGATCCAGTTCATCGCTTCGGCTCCTGTCCTTACGAAGAGTTAGACCATGATCCCGAAAAGTGGAAACCGGTTTTCGCTGGAGATCATGGCCAACCAGAAGATCAAGATTATTCGGCGGCAGCAAGGCGAGCCGCGCGAACCCCTTGCGAAAGCCCGCTGACCAGCGTGGCGACGGCCTCGGCCGGATCGGCGGTCTTTTCGCCCTTCGGCCCCAGCACGTTGGCGACTGCATTGACAATCGCGGTGCCGACAACGACGCCGTCGGCCGACGCGCCGATGGTGCGCGCCTGCTCTGCGGTCTTGACGCCGAAGCCGACACAGACCGGCAGGTCGGTATGGCTCTTGATGCGCTTGACCGCTGCCGCCACCTTGCCGGTGTCGGCCAGCGCCGAACCGGTGATGCCGGTCATCGAGACGTAGTAGACGAAACCCGACGTGTTCTGCAGCACCTTGGGCAGGCGCTTGTCGTCGGTGGTCGGCGTCGCCAGCCGGATGAAATTGATGCCGGCCTTGAGTGCCGGGATGCAAAGCTCCTCGTCCATCTCAGGCGGCAGGTCGACGACGATCAGCCCGTCGATGCCGCTGGCCAGCGCGTCGCTCAGGAAGCGCTCGACGCCGTAGATGTAGATCGGATTGTAATAGCCCATCAAGACGATCGGCGTTTCACTGTCGCCGGCGCGGAATTCCGAGGCCATCTTCAGCGTCTTGACCAAAGTCTGGCCGCCCTTCAGCGCCCGCAGGCCGGCCGCCTGGATCGCCGGGCCGTCGGCCATTGGATCGGAAAACGGCATGCCTAACTCGATGATGTCGCTGCCGGCGCCGGGCAGCGCCTTCATGATCGACAGGGACGTGTCGTAGTCCGGATCGCCGCCCATGAAATAGGTGACGAGTGCCGGTCGCCCCTCGGCCTTCAGCTTTGCCATGCGGCGGTCGATACGGGTGGCCATGATCAGATCTCCATGCCCAGCATATTGGCCACCGTATGCACGTCCTTGTCGCCGCGGCCGGACAGGTTGACGATGACGATCTGGTCCTTGTCCATGTCAGGCACGATCTTCACCGCCTGTGCGATGGCATGGGCCGATTCCAGCGCCGGAATGATGCCCTCGACGCGTGTCGTCAGCTGAAACGCCTCCAGCGCCTCGTCGTCGAGGATCGGCACATAGTCGACGCGGCCGGAATCGCGCAGCCATGAGTGCTCGGGACCGACGCCCGGATAGTCGAGCCCGGCCGAGATCGAGTGGCCGTCCATGATCTGGCCGTCGGCGTTCTGCAAGAGGTAGGTGCGGTTGCCATGCAGCACGCCGGGCGCGCCGGCACTCATCGAGGCGCAATGCTCGATGCCGTCGAGGCCGCGGCCGCCGGCTTCGACGCCGATGATGCGCACCTCACTGTCATCCAGGAAGGGATGGAACAGGCCGATAGCGTTGGAACCGCCGCCGACACAAGCGATGATGGTGTCCGGCAGCCGGCCTTCCTGCTCGAGGATCTGGGCGCGCGCCTCGGTGCCGATCACCGACTGGAAGTCGCGCACCAGCTCCGGATAGGGGTGCGGGCCGGCGGCGGTGCCGATCAGGTAATAGGTATCCTCGACGTTGGTCACCCAGTCACGCAGGGCCTCGTTCATGGCGTCCTTCAGCGTGCCGTGGCCGGCCGTCACCGGCCGCACCTCGGCGCCCAGAAGCTTCATGCGAAAGACGTTGGGGCTTTGCCGGGCGACGTCGGTTGCACCCATATAGACGATACAAGGAAGCCCGAAGCGCGCCGCCACTGTAGCGGACGCGACGCCATGCTGGCCGGCACCGGTCTCTGCGATGATCCTCGTCTTGCCCATGCGCTTGGCGAGCAGGATCTGGCCGAGGCAGTTGTTGATCTTGTGCGAGCCGGTGTGGTTCAGGTCCTCGCGCTTGAAATAGACCTTTGCGCCGCCCCCGAGGCCCTTCGCCGAGGACACCTCACGAAGATGCCTGGTCAGGCCTTCGGCGAAATAGAGCTTCGACGGCCGCCCGGCGTAATGCGTCGAGAGATCGGTCAGTTCGGCCTTGAAATCCGGGTCGTTCTTGACCTCGTTCCAGTGCCGCTCCAGCTCGAGGATCAGCGGCATCAGCGTTTCGGCAACGAAACGACCGCCAAAAATGCCGAACATGCCCTGCTCGTCGGGGCCGGTGCGGAAGGAATTCGGTATCGCCGGCTTGTCCATCGCCGATCTCCTGGTCTGTGGTTTGAAGCGTGGTCAGGCGGCGCGGTTGTCGCGTGCTGCCCCGACGGCGCGGAAAAATTGTTCGATCAGCGCCGGTTCCTTGACGCCCGGCGCGCTCTCCACGCCCGAGGAAACATCTATTCCGGGCGGGTTCGCCAGCCGAAAGGCGTCGCCGATATTGCCGGCATTGAGCCCTCCGGAAAGCATGTAATCGACGCCGGCGTCAAGGCCAGCCAGAATGCGCCAGTCGAAGGCAAGACCGTTGCCGCCCGGCAATTCCGAACCCTTAGGCGGCTTGGCATCGAACAGGAAGCGGTCGGCAATGCCGATGAAGGGCTTGACTTGCCCGAGATCGGCGGCCTCGCTGACCGGCAGCGCCTTCATCACCGGCAAGCCGTAGCGGGCCTTCACCTCGGCCACCCGCTCGGGAGGCTCGGCGCCGTGAAGCTGCAGCATATCGGGCTGCATCTTTTCGACGATGTCATCCAGGAACGCATCGCTGGCGTCGACCGTCACGGCAACCGCCTTGGCCTTGCCGCGCGCCGCTTCGCGCAGGCGGCCGGCTTCCGCCGGCTCGACATAGCGCGGGCTTTTGGCAAAGAAAATGAAGCCGACATGGCTGGCGCCGCCGGCCAATGCCGCAGCCAGTGCCTTGTCGGTCTTCAACCCGCATATCTTGATGTCCATCGCCATGGCGCGGGATTGGCATGAAACGGCCAAAGAGTCGAGAAAAAGCATCCTGTTTGCCGCCAGCGCGGAACGCGCTACCTTGCTAATGTAAGAGCGGAACGCGCTACCTTGCTAATATAAGCGCAACGCTACTTGCTCAGGCACAGAGGCGGGAGAACAAAGATCATGCCGGAAAAGACCGTCGCGGAACTCAGGCAAAAGCTGGCGCAGGCCCATGAGGTCATCGCTCATTTGATGGACAAGGCAGCCTTCAACGGCGCCGAGGCGCACCGGGCGCTGGCTTATTTCAGCAACGAGACCTTCGAGAAGGATTTCCTGCCCTGGCCGCGCCATGTCGATGAGGGGTTGCGGCCGGAGGAGTTGAACGCGGCCAATGACGATTGATCGGCAGTGCAGAATCTATTGAGGCCGGCGCGAAGGATCGCTACAGTTTCCATTTCGTGCCCCTACAAGCATCCTACTCGAACGCGATCGCCTGCAGCGCGCCGCCATTGCGCTTGAGCCAGTCCTTGCAGCGCTCGGTATCCGGGCAAAGCTGCTCGCATAATTTCCAGAATTTCGGGCCGTGGTTCATCTCCTTGAGATGCGCCACCTCATGCGCGACGAGGTAGTTTATCACCGGCCGCGGCGCCATCATGATGCGCCAGGAAAACGACAGATTGCCGTCCGACGTGCACGATCCCCAGCGGCTCGACGTATCCTTGAAGCGGATCGCCTTGGCGCGCTTGCCGACCGCAGCACTGTGCTTGGTCACCAGCGCTTCGATCTCGCGCTTGGCTTCGCGCTTGAGGAAATCGGCGATGCGGCGCGGCAGATGCACGCGTTCGCCATGCACGATCATCAGCGGCCCGCGCTCGTCGCGCGACAGCGTGACGGTGCCGCGTTTCGACGGTTCATGGACGATGCGATGCGGCACGCCGCGCACCGGCACCTTGATGCCGGGCCGCACCTGCGGCCGATTGGGCACTTTGGCCAGCCTTTGCTCCAGCCAGTCCTGATGGCGGTCGAGAAATTTTTCCACCTCGCCGCGGCGCAGCCCCGGCGGCACGGTGATGCGCAGACCACGGCCGCCGGAATCGATGCGCAGCGTCAGGCGCCGCGCCCGGTCGTTCTCGACGATCTTGAGCGGCAGCGTGCGGCCGGCAACGCAATGCTCGCGCTCCACGACGGGCGTGGGCTTGGGTTTCGTCGGGGTGCGGAAGAAGCCGAAGGACATTCCGGGACGATACGTGATTCGAGGGAAACGACTAGAACAAAAAAGAAACGGCGCCGCTGACGCGACGCCGTTGGATTATCTATCTGGGCACGGGACCTTACTCGTCGAGCAGGCCTGGCGTGGAGTTGCCGCCGCGTTTGTTGTTCGTCGTCGAGCCAGTTGACCCACCCGTCGTGGGCGACGTCGACTTGTTGCGGTTGGCCATGAAGCGATCGAACTCTTCCTGGTCCTTGGCGCGGCGCAATTCACGGGCATATTCATCGAACTCGCTCAGCATCTCGTCGAGCTTGCGGCGTTCCTCGGCAAGCCGCTCGAGTTCCTTTTCGCGCCAGTCGTCGAAAGCGACGTTGCCGGTGCGTGCAGAGCCATGGCCCCAGCGCGCGGCCCTGTCGGAACCGCGGCGGCAACCGGCGAAGATGCCGTCGGTGGCGCGGTTGACGTCGCGCTTGAAGCCCTCGAGCCGATCGCCCCAGATGATGTAGGCGAGCATGGCGAAGCCGAGCGGCCAGAACACCATGAACCCGATCACCATCAACGCGATGGTCGCCGGCGTCCAGGCCGGACGGATCAATGCAGATGTGTTCATTTCTTCCAATCCTTCAGTTGGAGACAGCCAAATCCGGCTGCGTGGAATCGAAATGGGATGAAGAAAACGGCGATTCAAGACAGCAGCCGCCAAAACCGGACAAGCGGCTGAAATGATTATCGCTTTTTGAGCATTTCAAGGAAAAGAGCAGCCAGGCCCCGTAAGGGGGCAATGTCGTCGACGGTTCTGCAGTGAAAATCCAGCGCCGATCGCGTCTGCTGGCTGAGTGCCATGGTTTGACGCTTCGAAGCCGTCCGTTCAAAAATCCAGAGGCGCATTGTCGACGACCTCTTTCATCACGAAGAAGGTTCTCGTCTGGCGAACGCCGGGCAGTGCGATCAATTGGTCCCCGTGGATTCGGTTGAAATCCGCCATGTCACCAACCCTGATCTTCAGAAAATAATCGAAGTCGCCTGCCACCAGATGGCAGTCGAGGATGAATTTCAGTTTGGCGACGGCCTTTTCGAATTCCGCGAAACTCTCCGGGGTCGAACGGTCGAGTACGACGCCAACCATCACCAACGCGCCTCTGTCGACCTTCTGCGGGCTCACCATCGCCCTGACATGGCTGATGTAGCCTTCATCGAACAGGCGTTGCGTCCGGCGGTGGCACGTCGCCGGGCTAATAGCGACCGACTGCGCCAGCTCCGCGTTGGTCAGTCGCCCATTGCCTTGGAGCAGGCGCAACATTTTCAGGTCGATCCGGTCGAGCGCTGCGCGCATGAAAGATTCTTCCATTATTCGGATTAAGAATCGAATATATATGACATTTCAATGCTATGAAGCGATATTTTGGATATTGTGGGCTCGATCTTTGAGAGCACATTTCAAGGCAGAGCTGATAGTGTTCATCGCACCACACCGCAATGAATGGAACAAGCGAGGGCACTCTCATGCTCGAGAAATTCGAACGTTATCCGCTCACATTCGGGCCGACCCATATCGAGAAACTGGAGCGGCTTGGTGGTCATCTCGGCGGGAAGGTCGATCTCTATGCCAAGCGGGAGGATTGCAATTCCGGCCTTGCCTTCGGTGGCAATAAACTGCGCAAGCTCGAATACATCGTCCCGGACGCGATCGCCTCAAACGCCGATACGCTGGTGTCGATCGGTGGCGTCCAATCCAACCATACGCGCATGGTGGCGGCCGTCGCGGCGAAGATCGGCATGAAGTGCCGCCTCGTGCAGGAAAGCTGGGTGCCCCACGAGGACGCCGTCTACGATCGCGTCGGCAATATCCTTTTGAGCCGGATCATGGGCGCTGATGTCCAGATGGTCGATGAGGGTTTCGACATCGGGATTAGGGAAAGCTGGGAACAGGCAATCGCGGATGTGAAGGCCAAGGGTGGCAGACCCTATCCAATTCCGGCCGGGGCTTCGGTACACAAATATGGCGGCCTGGGCTATGTCGGCTTCGCCGAGGAGGTCCGCGCGCAGGAGAAGGAGCTCGGCTTTGCCTTCGACTACATCGTCGTTTGTACCGTCACCGGTTCGACTCACGCCGGCATGCTGGTCGGCTTCGCCAAGGACGGCCGCGAGCGCAAGGTGATCGGCATCGACGCATCCTGCACTCCGGCGCAGACCAAGGCGCAAGTGCTCAAGATCGCGCAGAGCACCGCGACGCTGGTCGAACTCGGCAAGGAGCTCGATGAGAACGATGTCGTCCTGATCGAAGATTATGCCTATCCGGTCTACGGCGTCCCCTCGCAGGAGACGAAGGAAGCAATCCGTCTCTGCGCGCGTCTTGAAGGCATGATCACGGATCCGGTCTATGAGGGAAAATCCATGCAGGGCATGATCGATCTCGTGAGCAAGGGTTATTTTCCCAAGGGATCGAAAGTGCTCTACGCCCACCTTGGCGGCGCTCCGGCCATCAACGGATATGCTTATACGTTCCGCAACGGCTGAATCTATCCCGCCTGCCGCACCATCGCGTCCACTGCCCGCACCAGCATGTCGAGATCTTGAGGCCGCGACAGGCGGTGGTCGCCGTCGGGGATGAGCGACAGCGTGACGTCGTCGGCCGGCAGCAGGCTGACCAGCTTCAACGCATGGTTCGACGGCACGTCGGGATCGGCAAGGCCTTGCAGGATGTGGACCGGACAGTGCGTGTCGATCGGCCCGGTCATCACCCGGTTGTTGCGGCCGTCCTCGATCAGTGCGTGCGTGTAGATGTACGGCTCGGCGGAATAGTCCGACGGCTCTTCGAAAAAGCCCTTTTTCCTGAGGTTGCGCTTCTGCGCTCGGGTCAGCACCGGCTCCACCAGTTCGAATGTGAAATCGGGCGCCGGCGCCAGCAACACAAGGCCGGCGACGCTGTTCTCGCCCGCCTTGCGCAACTCCTGCACCATGCGCAGCGCGATCCAGGCGCCCATCGACGAACCGACCAGGATTTGCCTGCCCTGGGTGAAACGGCGGAAAACCGCCAGGCTCTCGCCCAGCCATTTCGAGATGGTGCCGTCGGCAAAGGCGCCGCCCGATTCGCCGTGGCCGGAATAATCGTGGCGCAGGAAGGCGCGGCCTTCCCCGAGCGCCCATTCCGACAACGTTTCGGCCTTGGTGCCCAGCATGTCGGATTTGTAGCCGCCAAGCCAGACGATGCCGGGCTCGGCACCTGTCGCATGCCTGACGGCGATGCTCGTCCCGTCGACGTCCAGAAAGATCGGGGTGGTGGTCATGGTGTATTCCCTCACGCCGGTCTTTTGGCACAGCAAGGCATTCAACGAAAAGTGCTCCGCCACTTTCTTCGCTTGGTGCAGAGGAGCATTCCATCGAGCAGGTGATTTCCTGAGAATGCTGTGCTATTGACTCCGACCGCGCGCTCACCACATTGCGCGTTCGCAATTCTGAACTGAAGAACCCCTTAACGAAACGGCTCAAGGAGACCACGACCATTCGCAGACCTTTCAAAGCAGCGGCGCCCACCAAGGAAGGCCCGCGCTCCAACCGTGACATCCGGGTTCCCCGGGTCCAGCTAATCGACGCCGAAGGCCAGAACCGCGGCGATGTCTCCATCAACGACGCATTGCTGCTCGCCGAAGAGGCTGGGCTCGATCTGGTCGAGATATCGCCCAATGCAGTGCCGCCCGTCGTAAAGATCCTCGATCTCGGCAAGCTGAAATACGCCAACCAGAAGAAGGCGGCCGAGGCGCGCAAGAACCAGAAGGTCATCGAGATCAAGGAGATCAAGATGCGCCCGAACATCGACAGCCACGACTACGAGACCAAGATGAAGGCCGTCCGGCGCTTTTTCGAGGAAGGCGACAAGGTCAAGCTGACATTGCGCTTCCGCGGTCGCGAGATGGCGCATATGGAACTCGGCATGCAGCTTCTGAACAAGGTTCGCGAGGAAGTGGCGCCCATCGCCAAGGTCGAAGCCGAACCGAAGCTCGAAGGCCGCCAGATGATGATGGTGCTGGCGCCCCGCTAAAGCGCGTTGCGCTTTAGTTCTGTTTGTGCATGTCGTTGTCGCAAAACCGCAGCGCACTTTTGGGCGACGTGCATTAAATCCGCCTGAATCATGTTGCAAGGCGTCCCGGCGATCGGCGGGGCGCCTGTTCTTGGCCAGACGCTGCGATCGCCGGCGAGAGCAAAGACGCTCTGGTTCCCTCGACGATCGGATTCCCGACATGGTCAATGACGTCAAGCATTCGGAAGCCAAATATGGGCTGGGCAGCTACCAGCACACGCGCAGGATGGTGCTTGCCGTCGTCGTCGTCGTCCTTTTCGCGATGCTTTTGTTCGGGCAGTCGGTTTTTCCGCCCGATACGCCTGTGCATGAAACGATCGAAATGGTCGGCGTCCTGCTGATCTTTCTCGGCGTTGTCGGACGCTTGTGGTCGACGCTCTATATTGGTGGACGCAAATCCTCCGAAGTGGTGACCGGCGGACCCTATTCGATCACCCGCAACCCGCTCTATGTCTTCTCTACTTTAGCTGCCGCCGGTGTCGGCGCACAGATCGGCTCCATCACCGCCACGATCGGCTTTGGAGCGCTCTGCGCGGGTGCATTTTACATCGTTATCCTGCGCGAGGAGAAATTCCTCAGGCAGGTTCTTGGCGCGCCATACCAGGCCTACCTGTTGAAAGTGCCGCGCTTCTTCCCGAAACTGTCGCTGTATCAGGAAGGCGACACCGGCGGCTTCAAGCCGCGCCTGCTGCGAACCACGCTGCTCGACGGTCTGGTCTTCCTGGTTGCCTTGCCGGCTTTCGAACTGATCGACGGCGCCCAGCAGTCCGGCATATTGCCGGTGCTGTTCCGTTTCCCCTGAGTACGGTGTTGCTGAGTACAGTGTTGCTGGGCACGGGGTGTTGCGCGCGCCCCCGCTTTGACGTATAGGACCGCCGTTCCCAAAAAACCGCCCGGCAGGGCATGCCGTGGCGGTTTCATTTGCTTTTCGGGCTTTGGTCGGCCTGAAGCGAACATCGCATTGGTGCGCATATAAACGGAGTAGCAAAATGCCCAAGATGAAGACCAAATCGGCCGCCAAGAAGCGGTTCAAGATCACAGGTACGGGTAAAGTTCTGTCGGCTGCAGCCGGCAAGCGTCACGGCATGATCAAGCGGTCCAACAAGTTCATTCGAAATGCCCGCGGCACGATGGTTCTGGCTGAACCGGATGGCAAGAAGGTCATCAAGAATTTTCTGCCGAACGGCCTCTGAGCATTCGGTCTGGACAGCGTTAAGGAGATCATGACATGGCACGCGTAAAGAGAGGCGTCACCTCGCACGCCAAGCACAAGAAGGTCCTGAAAGCCGCCAAGGGTTTTTACGGCCGTCGCAAGAACACCATCCGCATCGCCAAGCAGGCGGTGGAAAAGTCGCTGCAGTACGCCTATCGCGACCGCAAGAACCGCAAGCGCTCGTTCCGCGCGCTGTGGATCCAGCGCATCAATGCGGCGACGCATGAGCATGGCCTGACCTATGGCCGTTTCATCGACGGTCTCAACAAGGCCGGAATCGAGATCGATCGCAAGATCCTGTCGGACATGGCCATCCACGAGCCGCAGGCCTTCGCCGCACTCGTGGCCAAGGCCAAAGTCGCGCTCGAATACCTGAAGAATACCACGCCGAATGCTTTTGAAAGCGCTGTCGCTTAAGACCAGCGCTTCCCAAGCTATTCGACACTTGATTTGGGAAACCCGCGCTGGCAGGGCTGGCGCGGGTTTTTCTTTGCTTCCAATCGGATCTGGAACATGAGTGACATGGAAACTCTCGAAAATTCCCTGATGGCCGAGATCGCCTCGGCCGCCGACGAGCAGGCGATCGAGGCGGTGCGTGTCTCTGCCCTTGGCAAGAAGGGCTCGGTTTCCGAGATGCTGAAGACACTCGGCTCGATGAGCGCCGAGGAGCGACAGGTCAAAGGCCCGGCAATCAACGGCCTCAAGAACCGCGTCACCGAGGCACTTTCGGCGCGCCGCGCCGAGCTGAAAGATGTGGCGATCACAGCACGGCTTGCCGCAGAGAAGGTCGACGTCAGCTTGCCGGTCAGGCAATCGCCGGCCGAGCGCGGCCGCATCCATCCGATCAGCCAGGTTATCGACGAGATCGCGGCGATTTTCGGCGATCTCGGCTTTGCCATCGCCGAAGGTCCGGACATCGAGACCGACTATTACAATTTCACCTCGCTGAACTTCCCGGAAGGCCACCCGGCGCGCGAGATGCACGACACGTTCTTCTTCCAGCCGGACGAGCAGGGGGAGCGCAAGCTTTTGCGCACCCACACCTCGCCGGTGCAGATCCGCACCATGGAGATGCAGAAGCCGCCGATCCGCATCGTCATCCCCGGCAAGACCTACCGGCAGGATTCCGATGCCACCCACTCGCCGATGTTCCATCAGGTCGAGGGGCTGGTGATCGACAAATCGGCCAACGTCGCCAATATGAAATGGGTGCTGGAGGAGTTCTGCAAGGCCTTCTTCGAGGTGCCGAGCGTCAAGATGCGCTTCCGGCCGTCTTTCTTCCCGTTTACCGAGCCCAGCCTCGAGGTAGACATCCAGTGCGACCGTTCGCGGCCCGGCGAGGTGCGCTTCGGCGAAGGCTCCGACTGGATGGAGATTCTCGGCTGCGGCATGGTGCACCCCAATGTGCTCCGTTACGGCGGGCTCGATCCCGACGAATACCAGGGCTTCGCCTGGGGCATGGGCATCGACCGTATCGCCATGCTGAAATACGGCATGCCGGATCTGCGCGCCTTCTTCGACGCCGATGTGCGCTGGCTGTCGCATTACGGTTTTAGGCCGCTCGACATGCCGACGCTGTTCGGGGGCTTGAGCGCGTGACGACCGGGCCGCAGCAAATCCGCGGGCAGCTCGCCTTCCTGCACATGTCCGACGCGCGGCCGCATAGCTTCAAGTGCAGCGTGCCCAGACCAGACGGAACACAGTCATGAAACTCACCCTCTCCTGGCTCAAGGATCATCTCGAGACCGACGCCTCGCTGGCGGAAATCGTCGAGCGTCTCACCTCGATCGGCCTCGAGGTCGAGCATGTCGACGACCGGGCGAGCCTGGCCCCCTTCGTCATCGCCAAGGTGCTGACGGCGGTCCAGCATCCCGACGCCGACCGGCTTCGCGTGCTGACCGTCGACACCGGCGACGGCAAGCCGCCGGTGCAGGTCGTGTGTGGAGCGCCGAACGCCCGCGCGGGCCTGATCGGCGCCTTTGCAGCACCGGGCACCTATATTCCCGGCATCGACGTGACGCTGACCGTCGGCAAGATCCGCGGCGTTGAAAGCCATGGCATGATGTGCTCCGAGCGCGAGCTCGAATTGTCCGAGGAGCATGACGGCATCATCGACCTTCCGGCCGATGCGCCGGTCGGTACCAGCTTCGCCGCCTATGCCCATCTCGACGACCCGCTGATCGAGATCAATCTGACGCCGAACCGGCCGGATGCGACCAGTGTCCATGGCATCGCCCGCGATCTGGCGGCGAGCGGGCTCGGCACGCTGAAGAGCGCCCCGATAGAGCCGATCCCCGGCAAGGGCGAGACGCCGGTCAAGGTGACGATCGAAGCGCCGGAGCTCTGTCCCGGCTTTGCGCTGCGCCTGGTGCGCGGCGTCAAGAACGGATCGTCGCCGAAATGGCTGCAGCAAAGGCTTCTCGCCATCGGCTTGAGGCCGATCAGCGCGCTCGTCGATATCACCAATTACGTCACCTTCGACCGCGGCCGGCCGCTGCATGTCTTCGACGCTGCGAAGGTCACCGGCAATCTCGCCGTGCGCCGGGCGCGTGATGGCGAAAAGGTGCTGTCGCTCGACGGCCGCGAATACACGCTGACGCCGGAGATGTGCGTCATCGCCGACCAGGACGGCATCGAATCGATTGCCGGCATCATGGGCGGCGAGCATTCCGGCTGCGACGAGAACACCACCGACGTGCTGATCGAGTCGGCGCTTTGGGACCCGATCACCACCGCCCGCACCGGCCGCACGCTCGGCATCATCACCGACGCACGCTACCGCTTCGAGCGTGGCGTCGACCCGGAAATGATGATTCCCGGTGTGGAGCTGGCGACGAAGCTGGTGCTCGATTTCTGCGGCGGTACGCCGGCGCGAACCGAAGTCGTCGGCTATGCCGGCCATCAGCCGAAGATCGTCTCGTTCCCATTGTCGGAAGTGAAGCGGCTGACCGGCATCGAAGTGCCGCGCTCGACAAGCCTCGACATTCTTGCCCGCCTCGGCTTCAGGCCGGAGGGCACGGGCGATGTCGTCAATGTGGCGGTCCCGTCCTGGCGGCCGGATGTCGACGGCAAGGCCGACCTGGTCGAGGAGGTCATGCGCATCCACGGCGTCGACAACATCGCGCCGCAGCCGCTCGGTTCGCACGATGCGGTCAACGCCAAGATCCTGACTGTGCTGCAGATCCGCACCCGCGCTGCCAAGCGGGCACTTGCCGTGCGCGGCATGATGGAGGCCGTCACCTGGTCGTTCATTCCGGCAAAACACGCCGAATTGTTCGGCGGCGGCCAGCAGGCGCTGAAGCTTGCCAACCCGATCGCCGCCGATATGTCGGACATGCGGCCGTCGCTGCTGCCGGGGCTGATCGCGGCAGCACAGCGCAATGCCGACAGGGGCATCGGCGATGTCGCGCTGTTCGAAGTGTCGGGCACTTACGAGGGCGACGGCGCCGACCAGCAGCGGCGCGTTGCCGCCGGCGTGCGGCGCGGCACCGCCAGGCTCGAGGGCTCCGGCCGCCATTGGGCCGGCAATGCCGGCGCCGTCGGCGTCTTCGATGCCAAGGCCGATGCGATCGCCGCACTCGAAGCCTGCGGCGCGCCGGTCGAGCGGCTGCAGATTGAGGCCGGCGGTCCGGCCTGGTATCATCCCGGCCGCTCCGGCACGATCAAGCTCGGGCCGAAGGTAATCCTTGGCACGTTCGGCGAGTTCCACCCGAAGACGCTGGAGGGGCTTGACGTCTCCGGCCCGCTTTGCGGCTTCGAAGTGTTCATCGATACCGTGCCCGAGCCGAAGGCCAAGCCGACGCGAACAAAGCCGAGGCTTGATCTGTCCGCCTTCCAGGCGGTCAAGCGCGATTTCGCCTTCGTCGTCGACAAGGCGGTCGAAGCCGGCACACTCGTTCGCGCCGCCCTTGCCGCCGACCGAAAGCTGATTTCCGGCGTCTCGGTGTTCGATGTTTTCGAGGGTGCAGCGCTCGGCGCGGCGAAGAAATCGATCGCCATCGAAGTGTCGATCCAGCCGGTCGAAAAGACGCTGACCGACGAGGATTTCGAGGCGCTGGCCAAGCGCATCGTCGAGAATGTCGGCAAGCAGACCGGCGGCGTGCTGCGCGGCTGAGGGGTTGCGAGCGCCTGGCGAATCGCCGTCCAAAGGGCGATGGACCATTTGCGCTATTCAGGGCTGCCCTTCGAGGAACAGCGTGCAGTCTTTCTCGATATCGTCTCAGCCGATCCGCTGGTCAGTGAGACGCTGTCGCGGGTACGGGTGCTAGGCCTGCCGGACTGGCTGGTCGTCTCCGGCGCGCTTTACAACAGCGTCTGGAATCATCTGACCGGAAAGCCATCGGGGTACGGCATCCGGGATGTCGACCTGTTTTATTTCGATGAGAGCGATCTGTCCTATGAAGCCGAGGACACGGTCATCCGCCGTGCGGCGAGGCATTTCGAAGGGCTGAAGCTGCCGGTCGAGGTTCGCAATCAGGCACGGGTGCATCTGTGGTTTGAGGCGCGCTTTGGCGGTTCCTATCCCAGACTGTCGTCGTCCGCCGAGGCGCTGTCCTATTTCGCTTCGAAAACCCATGCGGTCGGCGTTAGATTCGGCACCGATGGGCAACTCGCGCTCGTGGCGCCGTTCGGGCTCGACGACATCTTCTCGTTTCGCGTTACCCCGAACCGTGCACTGGATAATCGGCAGACGCACGAGATGAAGGGCGCGCGTGCCAGGGAGAACTGGCCGGAGATCAGTGTCATGCCTTGGTAGGAAATGTCGGCGCGAGGCACCCCCCCTCTGCCCTGCCGGGCATCTCCCCCTCAAGGGGGGAGATCGGATGTCGCCTCGGCTTTCGCCAATCACCGGCGCCGGAAGGGCGGGCAGGGCGCGGGAACTGCCAATCTCCCCCCTTGAGGGGGAGATGTCCGGCAGGACAGAGGGGGGTGCCTCGCGCCGAGGTCTCACAACGCTTTGCATCGCACCGTATTAGTCAAAAGGGGTGCCCAAACGCCCCGTTTCGATTACGCCGTCGATTGCCGTTCACCCGTTAACCAGCGCCAGCAGCTCCTCGGTATAGCGCTTGCCGACCACCTTTTCCGGCGACAGGGCGTCGCCGATGGATGCCACCTCGGCCTGGCTCAGCACGATATCGGCTGCCGCCGTATTCTGCTCCAGATGGCGCATTTTTCGCGCACCAGGGATCGGGACAATGAAGTCGCCCTGATGCAGCACCCAGGCGAGCGCCAGCTGCGCCGGCGTCACGCCCTTCCCGGCGGCCATCTTTTCCAGCACGGCGACGACCGCCGCATTGGCCGCCATGGCGTCGGCCTGGAAGCGCGGCAACCCACGGCGCCAGTCGTCGGCGCCGAGAACATCGGGCTTGGCGATCGTGCCGGTGAGCAGGCCGCGGCCGAGCGGGCTATACGGGACAAAGCCGATGCCGAGCTCACGGCAGACAGCAAACACCTCCTCCTCCGGATCGCGGCTCCACAGTGAATACTCGCTCTGCACGGCGGCGATCGGGTGCACGGCATGCGCCCGACGAATGGTCGCCGCACTCGCCTCCGACAGGCCGAGCGCCCGCACCTTGCCCTCGCGCACCAACTCGGCCATGGCGCCGACCGTATCCTCGATCGGCACGTTGGGGTCGACGCGGTGCTGGTAATAGAGATCGATCACCTCCGTATCCAACCGCTTCAATGACGCTTCGGCCACGGCCTTGACATGCTCCGGGCGGCTATCGACACCGGCCATGCGCTCCATGCCGCTGCCTTCTTCGAGGATTTTGAAGCCGAATTTGGTTGCGATCGTCACCTTGTCACGCACCGGCTTCAGCGCCTTGCCGACCAGGATCTCGTTCTCGTAAGGGCCATAGACCTCGGCCGTGTCGAAGAAATTGACCCCGATCTCGACGGCATGGCGCAGCGTGGCAATCGCCTCCGCCTCCGGCTGGCCACCATAGGCAAAGCTCATCCCCATGCAGCCGAGGCCGACCGGGTAGACGTCAAGTTCATTGCCAAGCTTTCGGGTTTGCATCACGTGTCTCCTTGTTGTGATGGTTGTGATGCCGCAGAGATAGCGTCTTGCGCCGAGTTCGATAATCGGCTCTCAATTGCACGGGCTGTTCCAAGAAATAGATCAATGAAGCGAACCCATCTTTCACAGCTCGCGGTACTGGCAATGGTCGCCCAATGCGGCAGTTTTCGCGGCGCCGCCAAGGAACTGGCAATCGCGCCGTCGGCGGTCAGCCACGCGGTGTCCAGCCTCGAAGCGCGCCTCGGCGTGCGCCTTCTGGCGCGCAGCACGCGCAGCGTCGCTCCGACCGAGGAGGGCGCGCAACTGCTCGAGCGCCTCAGGCCGGCGCTGTCGGAAATCGACCTTGCGCTTGAATCGGCAATCGAGGCGCGCCACCGGCCGGCGGGCAATCTCAGGCTGACCGTGCCGCGCACCGCCGCCCACCTGACGCTGACGCCAAGGCTCGGCGCCTTTGCTGCTGCCTATCCCGACATCGTGCTGGAGATCGTCATCGAGGACCGCTTCACCGACGTGGTCAAGGGCGGCTTCGATGCCGGTGTGCGGCTGGGCGAGAGCCTGCAGCGCGACATGATCGCAGTGCGCATCGGACCAGACCTTCGCGGCGCGGTGGTCGGCACGCCATCCTACTTCGAGACCAGGTCCAAGCCGCAGCATCCGCGCGATCTCGCCGCTCACCGCTGCATCCGCTTCCGCTTCTCCAGCGGCATCATCTATCGCTGGGAATTCGAGAAAAACGGCGAGGAGATCGAAATCCCGGTGGAAGGGCCGCTGATCCTCGACGAGGACCATCTGATTGCCAATGCCGCGGTCGACGGCGCCGGGCTCGCCTTCGTGTTCGAGGACTATGTCCGCGACCCGCTCGCCGGGGGCAAGCTCGTTCGCGTGCTGGAGGACTGGTGCCCGCGCTTCGATGGTTTCTTCGTCTATTACCCCAGCCGCCGCCAGATGCGGCCGGCGCTCAGGGCCTTTGTCGATTTTTTCAAGGTCGGCGAGTAAGCCAACCCTCCCCACAAGGGAGAGGTGGAAGAAAGTCGACCTGGCATTCGTTCACCGACCATGTCAGCACTGCCCAAAAACCAGACGGCCGGCTACGGCTGGACGGCGATCATCCTTCACTGGCTGATCGCGGCGCTCTTTATTGGCCAGTTCGTGCTCGGCTTCGTCATGGTGCGGCTGTCCAGCCAGCGCACCGCCTTCGAGCTGATCCAGCTGCATAAATCCTTCGGCTTCCTGCTGCTTGGACTGGTCATCCTGCGCATCGCCTGGCGCCTGGGCAGACCGGCCCCGCCGCTGCCGCGCTCGGTCGGCCCTTTCGAGCGCCGGATGGCGCCGCTGGTCCATCTCGCGCTTTATGCGTTTCAGCTCGCTCTGCCGCTGTCCGGCTGGGCGCTGGTCTCGGTCTCGGTGCTGGAGATCCCGAGCGTGCCGTTCAATCTGTTCGTCATGCCCAATCTGCCGCTCGGTGAATCGGACACGGCAGAAAGCTTCTGGGCAGCGACGCACTGGTATCTCGCCTATGCCGGCATCGGACTTGTCGCTTTGCATCTCGCCGCAGCGCTGCGCCATCATTTCTGGCTGAGGGATACCGTGCTGACGCGCATGATCACGGCTTCGTCACATCACGACAGGGAATAGAGCGGACGGCTCATTCGTTGATGGGGCGAGGACGCAAGAAAGCGTTGCCTGCCAAGAGGACCATTTCCATGTACGCGCGCATCTTCGGATTTGCGGCAGCTGCCGCTTGTTTTGCCATGCCTGTTTTCGCCGCCGTTGCCCTTGGCGAGGCGGCCGGCAGCTACACGATCAGCCCGGGGAGTTCCAGCATCCATTTCTCCATCGCCAAGCTCGGCGGCGGCGGGCTCGACGGTGCCTTCTCCCGCTTCAAGGGCAGTATCCTCATCGACAACAGCGATGTCGGCCGGTCCCGGGTCAATTTCACCATCTTTCCCGAAAGCGTCGGTACCGGCCAAAGCCGCATCGATGCCTTTCTCCGCTCGGACGCTGTTTTCGACGCGGCCAACAATCCGGAGATCCAGTTCCGTTCGACCAGCGTCAAACGCACCGGCGACACGTCGGCCCTTGTCACCGGCCGGCTGACGGCGCGCGGCAAGACCTTTCAGGAAAAATTCACGGCCGAGCTCGGCGGGCTCAGGGCGGGCACGATAAAATTCCACGTCACCGGCAAGGTGCTGCGGTCGCGCTACGGCATGGATGTCGGCACGCCGATTTATTCCAACGTCGTCGATTTCGACATGACGCTGATGGGTAGAAGGGGATAGCCTTTGCAGGTTCCGCAGGGGGCAGCGCCGGCATCCGGACAAGCCGCAGATGATCGCCGTGTTCGCCGCCATGCTCCCGCATTGGCTTTTCTCCTGAATTAGGGCAAACCTCCAGGCCTGCAATCGAGAGGAGAAATCTGATGTTCCGATGGGGTGTTTTGTCGACGGCCAAGATCGGCCGCGAGCAGCTTTTGCCGGCAATCGTCGAGGCGGAGAACGGCGTGCTGTCCGCGATTGCCAGCCGCGATCTGTCGAAAGCGCGGGCGCTGGGCGAACGCTTCGGTGCGCGCCACGCGTTCGGCTCCTATGAGGAGCTGCTCGCCTCCAGCGACATCGACGGCGTCTACATTCCGCTGCCGACCTCGCAGCATGTCGAATGGACGGCCAAGGCGATCGAGGCCGGCAAGCATGTTCTGGTCGAAAAACCGCTGGCGCTCGATGCCAGGGACATTCCGCCGCTGATCAAGCTGCGCGATGCCAGGAAGGTGCTGGTGTGCGAAGCCTTCATGGTCGTCTACCATCCGCAATGGATCAAGGTGCGCGAGCTGATCGCCAACGGCGCCATCGGCCGGCTGCGCCATGTCCAGGGCGCGTTCTCCTATTACAATGTCGACCCCAACAACATGCGCAACAAGCTCGATCTCGGCGGCGGCGCGCTGCCCGACATCGGTGTCTACCCGACAGTGTCGACACGCTTTTCGACCGGCAAGGAGCCGCTGCGCGTCCAGGCGACGATCGAGCGCGACAAGACGTTCGGCACCGACATCTATTCCTCGATCCGCGCCGATTTCGGCGACTTCGAGCTGTCGTTTTACCTGTCGACGCAGATGGCGGCACGCCAGGTGATGATCTTCCACGGCGAGAAGGGCTTCATCGAGGTGTCCTCACCGTTCAACGCCGGGCTCTACGACCATCACCGCGTCGAGCTGCACAACCAGAACCACAGCGAGGCGCAGGTGTTCCGCTTTCCCGGCACGCAGCAATACCGGCTGGAAGTCGAGGCCTTCGCGCGGGCTGCGCAGGGCGGCAAGGACCGCGTCTTCACCCTGGAAGAATCGGTGCTCAACCAGAAGGTCATCGATGCCATCTTCCGCGCCGGCGAAAAGGAAGGCTGGGAAACAGTCTAGGCCGGCCGTGATCCCACAACGGGACCGGTTTTTGTACAAGATCATGGCCAAATAGATGTCCGACGATGCGGATGTGATCATTGTCGGCGCCGGCCTTGCCGGCCTTGTCGCGGCGGCCGAACTGACTGCGGCCGGCAAGAAGACCATCATCGTCGAGCAGGAGCCGGAACAGTCGCTTGGCGGCCAGGCATTCTGGTCGCTCGGCGGCATCTTCCTTGTCGATTCGCCCGAACAGCGGCGCATGCGCATCCGCGATTCGTATGAGCTGGCGCTCGAGGATTGGCTGGGCACCGCAGCCTTCGACCGCACGGAAGATCTCTGGCCGCGCCGCTGGGCCGAGGCCTATCTCGGCTTCGCCGCCGGCGAGAAGCGCTCCTGGCTCATGCAGCGCGGCCTGAAATTCTTTCCGGTGGTCGGCTGGGCCGAGCGCGGCGGCGGCAATGCCGTCGGCCACGGCAATTCGGTGCCGCGCTTCCACATCACCTGGGGCACCGGCCCTGGCGTGCTCGAACCGTTCGTGCAGCGCGTGCGCGAGGCCGAGAAACGCGGGCTGATCCGCTTCAAATTCCGTCACCGTGTAAACGAATTGACGCGGACGGGCGGCGTCGTCGACGGCGTGCGCGGCGACCTATTGGCGGCGAGCGATGCCGAGCGCGGCCGCAAGAGCTCGCGCGAGATCACCGGTGATTTCGAGCTGAAGGCGCAGGCCGTCATCGTCGCCTCCGGCGGCATCGGCGCCAATCACCGGCTGGTCCGGGAGAATTGGCCGAAGCGGATGGGCGCGCCGCCGAAACGCATGATCACTGGCGTTCCCGATCATGTCGACGGCCGCATGCTGGCGATCGCCGAAGCCGCCGGCGGCCGGCTGATCAACCGCGACCGCATGTGGCACTATGTCGAGGGCGTCAGGAACTGGGCACCGATCTGGACCGATCATGCGATCCGCATCCTGCCCGGCCCGTCATCGCTGTGGCTCGATGCGCGCGGCAAGCGCCTGCCGGTCCCGCTCTATCCCGGCTTCGACACGTTGGCCACGCTCAGCCACATCATGAGCACCGGCTTCGATCATTCCTGGTTCATCCTGACCAAAAAGATCATCCAGAAGGAGTTCGCGCTGTCGGGCTCCGAGCAGAACCCCGATCTGACGGGGAAGAGCTGGCGCCAGGTGCTCGGCCGCGCCACCAGCGGCGTGCCCGCGCCGGTCAAGGCGTTCATGGAGAAGGGCGAGGATTTCATCGTCGAGCCTGATTTGCCGGCGCTGGTCGCCCGCATGAACGCAGTGGCCGGCTGCGAGCCGCTGCTCGAACTGGCGCAGGTTGAGCGCGAAATCCGCGCCCGCGACCGGCAGCTCGACAATCCGTTCTCCAAGGACATGCAGATTACTGCGTTGCGCGGCGCGCGAGCCTATCTCGGCGACCGGCTGATCCGCACCGCAAGACCGCACAAGCTGCTCGATCCCGCCAATGGCCCGCTGATTGCCGTCAGGCTCAGCATCCTGACCCGCAAGACGCTCGGTGGGCTGGAGACTGACCTCGACAGCCGCGTGCTGGGCGCCGGCGGCCAACCAGTCGAGGGGCTGTACGCGGCGGGCGAGGCCGCCGGTTTCGGCGGCGGCGGCATGCACGGCTATGCAGCGCTCGAAGGCACGTTTCTCGGCGGCTGCATCTTTTCCGGCCGCAGTGCCGGACGGGCGGCGGCACACGCGGTGGGGTGAAACAAGGCCCGCCGGCGGCCGTTGCGCCAAGGTGGCGGGTCGCACCGAATGGCCAACTTCCCTTAGAGCATTTTGCAGCCGAATGGAATCATTTGGCGTCCGCATAAATGCGGCAAAACAGATAGTTAGAGCGGGTTACCGGTTCCAGGAGAACCGGAACCGGCTCTAGGTGAAGGGCTGCAAATTGACGTCTTGAAGCTTGGAACCGGCAAGCAAAGCCTCGAGCACCTGCTTCTTGAGAGACAGGCACTGCGAACGGGCAAGTTTGACGATGGCGGAAATCTCGCCTGCCTCACAGGCAAGGACCAGCTCCTTTTGCTGGGCGATGATCAACTGGGTGAAGTCGCGGGACTTGAAGCCGAGGTGGAGAACCCGCGCCGACTGGTCGAGTATCTGGTCCAGCAGATGCGCCAGTCGTAAATTTCCCGAGAGCTCCGCAAGGGCCAGACGAAACGCACGGTCGGCCGCAAGGAAGGCGACGTGGCTGCGTAGCGTCTCCGGCTTCAGCACTTTTTGCGCTGCCAGCCTGACATCCTCGAGCCCGCGCTCAGTCATGTTCGATGCCGCCACCCTGAACACTTCCGGCTCGATCAAGCTGCGGACATCGAAGATCTCGTTGACATCCCGCAGGCTGAGCGTAGCAACGACGTAGCCGCGGCGCGGCTCGCTCCTGACCAGTCCTTCCTGCATCAGTCGGGCCAGCGCCGCGCGGATGGTCGCCTTTTTGATCTGGTATCGATCACCGATCTGTTTCTCCGTCAGCGCCTCGCCGGGGCGCAGCACGCAGGCGATGATGTCGTTCCTCAGCTGCTCATATGCCTGTTCCCTGCGAAGGACGTCGGCGGCTGACAGTGCTGTCGCCTCGACCGTAGCCGGTCTTGCCGGTTCGGCGGTCAACTTCGTCGTTTTCATATTTTGTCCGTCTGGCTGTCCGATTGACGCTGGCCTCAGCATTCGCTAGCGTGATCATCTCAAATTGATAATCTGAGCATCTCAGGGAGGATAACTGATATGCCTTTAGCCGCCAACTCGCCCCTCTACGCTGTTGCTGATGATATCGTCAATGCCGCGAAGGGGCCAGATCCCCTCGAAGCGGTAAGGACGGTCCTGGGCGACTACACCAACCGCTTTCACGCATCGGGAACACTCGCTCACGAAGAAGACGACGACGAGGTGCTTCTGCATGCGAGTCCGAACCTGACGATCTATCACATCACTCTGTCGCCCGGCCTGCAGTACCCGCCTCACAACCACCTGATGGATGCCTTGATCGGCATCTACAAGGGCAGCGAGACGAACTTCATCTATCCCGTTGCCGGCAGCGAACTCGATGTTCCCGAAAGGCAGGACATCGCAGCGCCTGCCGTGGTGCACATGGCGTCAAATACCGTTCATGCGGTTGCGAATACGGGCGGTGCGCGATCGGGTGCGCTGCATGTCTACCTCGGCGATCTCACACGAACCCACCGGCAGCTGTGGAGTCCGGATAGCAACCAGGCCGAGCCGTTTGACAATGACCGCTATCTGGCCGGCGCTCGGCCCATTCAGCAGTCCGGGCACGAATGAGCGCAGGGGCGTCGCGGGCGGCGAAATTGGCCGTGATCAGCGGACCCGTCGGAATCGCGTCACACTTGTCACTCTCGCCAACCCGCTATCGCCCCTATCCTATCTGACGACCCAACACGTCGCGCCTGCGGCGACAAACCAGCAAGGAGATGCACAATGACGGCACATCAGAATGGCACAGGCGAGCAGACGAAGCGGCTCGCGATGAAGACACCACCGGTCGTTTCGTCTGACGCGTGGGAGGCCGCGCGCCAGCAACTGCTCGTGAAAGAGAAGACCGTGACCCGGGCTCGCGACGCACTGGCCGCCGAGCGCCGGCGGATGCCGTGGATGGCGGTGGAGAAGACCTATACGTTCGAAGGGCCTGATGGAAAGGTGAGCCTGCTCGACCTGTTCGAGGGCCGCCGTCAGCTGATCGTCTACCGCGCCTTCTTCGAGCCCGGCGTATTCGGCTGGCCCGACCACGCTTGCCGCGGCTGTTCGCTGGGGGCGGACCAGGTCGGCAATCTTGCCCATCTGAACGCCCGCGACACCACGCTTGCCTACGCCTCGCGCGCACCGCAGGCCGACATTGCGCGGCTGAAGGCGCGGATGGACTGGAAGATGCCCTGGTACACCATCACCGACAGCTTCGATGCCGATTTCGGCGTTGACGAATGGCACGGCCACAACGTGTTCATCCGCGACGGTGATCGCGTGTTCCGTACCTACTTCATCAACAACCGCGGCGACGAGGCGATGGGGACCGTATGGAGCTATCTCGACCTGTCGCCGCTCGGCCGCCAGGAGGTTTGGGAGGATTCGCCCGAGGGCTATCCGCAGACGCCGACGTACAAGTGGTGGAACTGGCACGACAATTACGGCGCCGAAGCCGTTCCCGACAAAAAGTGGGTCGAGGTGTCGGACGCCGGAGAGGCCGCGTTCCGGAACCGCACCGAATAGAACGTCTTTGGCGTCGCGCAAATGCGGCCAGGACAATTGGAGGAGCGGGATGCACGGTTCGACCGCATCCCGCTCGCTATGTGGGACTACGGACATGAGCGAGATTCATGCAGGCGGATCCACCGGCGATGCGAGCCCGGCCGGCCATAGTGCAGCCGATTAGTTGTGTGCGTCAAGTTCTGCAAAATGGCGTGGCATTGCGTTGACGTCGGCGTGTCCGCCGCGCAGCCCCCGTGTTTAGCGGAG